>NZ_VWWM01000018.1:0-134501 GCF_011752945.1 Paraburkholderia sp. Cy-641 | reverse complement strand
CGTGTTGCCCTTCAGCAGACGCGAGCCATGTCGTGTAAAACGATGCCCGTTCCGGCAGATGACCGGGTACACCGCTTTTCCGCCGGCCCACTGCGTAGCCAGCAGCGTCATGCCGCTGGCGGCAGCCGCCTGCGCCAGACGTTGAAACCGGGTCGCGTCACCGGGCCGTGAGCCGGTACGTGGAGTGGATGAAGTCGTCATGGTCGAAGTCCGTCGTCGTGATCGGAAATTACGCAGCCCGCTACGTTTTATGACTCTGGCGTCAGAACTGCATCGTCGCCTGAAAACCCAGTGTCACCCGCGCAGTCGGAAAACCCGACGGCTTGTAGATGGGCGTACCTGCAAAGAGGTCATAGGCGAATGCGCCGACCTTTGCCGATGTACCGCCACGCACACCGATCACCGCACCCGCCAGTTGTGTACCGGCAAGAAACGCGGCGTTCGGCCCGAACACATGGCCGTAATCGATACCTGCATATACCGACTGGCCCGTCGAGCCGATCGGCATCTGAAGCTCGTTGCGCCAGAAGAAACCACGCTCGGCGGCCAGCATCGTTTCGCCGTCGAAGCCGCGCACCGTGTAGCGGCTGCCAATGGTCAGGTCATCGATATAGTTGAGCGTGTTGTTGGTGAACTGACCGTGAACGGTTGTGACGTAGCGTAGCGGCTGGTTCGCGATCTGGAACGGCACCGACAGGTTCGCGTCGAGCAGGGCCATGTGAAAGCGGTAAGTCGGGCCATCAGGGTAATAGTCCGGCGTTGCGCCAAGTCCGCCGATCCCCTGACGGTAAGCGAGACTGCCATCGAACTGAGATGCGCCGAAGTAATGGCGATCGGTCAGCGCGGCTTCGATGAAGGTATTGTTGCGATGCTGCTGCGGAATATCGGCATCCTCGATGAAGCTCTCGCCGAAGCGCTTCGTCATCCGGAACTGCACGCCGAGCACATTGTTCTGGCTGCGCATGAGGACACGCGCCAGTTTGAAATCGACCGTCTGCGAATTGCCGCTTGACACGAAAGTCGTGTTGACGCCCGCGATCTGCTGATAGTACGTGTTCGTATAGGCCGACAGCGTGCCGGTCCAGTAGCCCCATGGAACGGTATAGAAGCCGTTCCAGCCGTGCGAGCCGAGGCGCCTGTCGCTGAATTCCAGGTCCTGGCTGACGCCGATGTTAAAGATATCGCTCAGCCCGAGCGGGTTGTCGATACCCAGGCTCAGGTTGCCCTGGAGCTTGCCAGTCGCACGCGTGCCCGAGTTGTCGACCGACGCGACCACGGTCCACGGCTTACTACGCTTCACGTCAAGCACCACGTCACTTTCGCCGGGTACGTCGGTCGGCACGATCTGCATGGACACGTCCTGGCTGCCGACGCGCTTCATCTGTTCGAGTCCCTGTTCGAGGTCGCGCAGGTTCAGCACGTTGCCATCGCGGGTCGGGAAGGCCGTCTTCCACGTGCCGCGCATGGCGGGATCGGCAAAGCGGACCTTGCCGATGACACCCGGCACCAGCGCGAACTTCAGCGTCCCGGTTGACAGGTCCTGTTCGGGCAGCAGTACGCGCGTGGTGATGTAGCCCCGGCTCAGGATGACCTGTTGCAGTCCCTTCGTGAGCGTGTCGAGTCCGGCCTTGCCTACGCATTGCCCCGTGTAGTGGTCGAGCCATTCGCGCGCGAAGGCGAAGCGGTCGAGCGGCAATGCGGATGCGCCTTGGTTGCTTACTGCGTCGGGCAGTGTCGCAGGTACATCGAGCACGAACGAGTCAATGCGGAAGCACGGCTTTTCAGCCGGCAGATCAGGCCACCCCAAGGTGCGCTCGACGGTTGAGCGCACCGAAGGTGCATTAACCGTCGCTTCGCGTTCCTGCGCATTGCGTTGCTGCTCGACCTGCTGGTTCTGCCCGGCACTGGCGCGTGCCGCTGCTGCGGTATCCGCAGGCGTCGGGGCCTGTTGTGCGTGGACAGCCGGCCCCGCGAGCGAGGCAGAGGCTATCAACGACAGAAGCGATAGCCTCTTGCTGATTTTCATTGTTCTTCAATTCCTGATTCTGATCAATATGCGGGTGCAGCGGACATTCGCCAATGGCGCGCAGTTGCCGGTTGAAGCGATACGCATTCGCGCCTTCAAACTTGCCCACAGCACTGCCCGATCGTCTCAGCGATGTGGGTGACTCGCCGTGGGGGCAAAGAAATAAATACCAAGCGCAGCAACGATGAGAATCGTCAGCATAACGAGCAATAGATTTCGCCAGCCTCTGCGAGTTGTCGGAAGGTCGCCTATGTCTCCGCCTGTACCGACACTGAAAAGTTCGAGAGCGACAAGAAGCAAAACAGCGATGACCATCGTCGCCTTCGCGATCGTACCGAAGAACATTTCGGCGAAGCGGTAGGGCCACGTGGAACGGCGCGGCTCTACTGGGGGACGGCGAAATTCTCGATGCATGATATTTCCGCAACAATGCGGCATCGTGGAAATGTGAAGCTGCTGTGCAGCCATGACCCCTTTCTTCCAGCTGGTTTCAACTGATAAGGTCGCTAGTTGGGAGTCGACTCAAAAGTTCGCTTGAATCTGCACGGACTTTCCAATTGCCGTGACTGATTTTGACTAGACCATCTTTCAGAACGACCGACGACGCAGCAGGCAATGCCAGAAATGGAATGACTTCTGGGCGGTTGCTCGCAATTTCGAACAGTGAGGCCAAACGGCCTTCGCTAGAAACGTTCCCTCCTGTGGTAAAGAGCCATTCCGAATCCGTGCCCGAAGGAGGGTCTCGGAACATCTGAAAGCTCTTCGACGCCATGAAGTCCGGGGACATAATATAGACAGGGCTATCTACGGTTTCGTCCTTGTTCCCACTATTGAGCGTCGCATTGCCCGCCCCATCCCCCCGATTACCACCCGGCTATCGATGGCGCTGTGATTATGAACGTGTCATGTTCGGCTGATTCTGAGTGGATAAATTCAATCGCGGTGAGGTTGTTCACATGCGCCCTGTCCTGATCAATCGGTGGTTCCGCACCGTCCCAAATACAATCGATGCGTGCCTCGAACCCAGGGTTATGCCATATCCCACCCTCTATGCGTGATACTACAAACCCACGTTTCGAGGCCTCGGCACAGACAGCAATTGCTGCTTCAGTTGAAAGCTTCATGACAATACTTCCGTTGTGCGAAAAGTAGTCGCTTGCATCGACATAACGCTTCGTTCTATCAATACTCATTATTTGCCCTTCCATTGAATTCGGCTGTCAACGATCCATCCCGGATCGGTCTTGTCACTGACCTGAACGACTTCCCCAGTTCTATCGTTCACGACAACATATCCATCTTTCGATCCATATACCGTCGCAGTGTCGTTCCCAGGTAACCCAACTGGTGTTTTCGATGTCGAGCGCTGGTCGAAAGCTGTGCCCGTAGGGCCATCATTTATTGCATTCTGAATGTCCTGCGTGGTCCATCCTCTCTCTGGCAGTTGCGCCCCGATCTTGTTGTCAATGATAGGAGTCTGTGCTTTCCCATTGCTATCTTGATTCCCGCTGTTCAACATCGCATTAGCAGGCCCATACCCCGACCACCCCCAACCAACAGCGCTTCATCCCGATGTAAGCGGTGTATCAGAGAATCGTCCAATTGTGACAAAGACTTCGTTCAAACCTTCATCCGAAATAACGCTTGCTCTAGTCGCTTCGTCAGGAAAAATCTGGCTGATTCTTTCACTCCACAACGCTGCGATGAACACTGCGAGTTCTTTTGCCTTTTCGAATGAAATTCCTTGAAAAATATCAGTTAACTCAACCATATTTGTCCATGCCTGAGCCTGCTCCGGGTGCATCCCGTTGTTTCGATACTCCTGGTATCTTTCGCCATCGAACCATTCGACGATCACGACAACGCCATCGAACATGACCATTTGTGGAGCAAACAAATGACCCATACAGAGCGCAAAATCCCAAGGCAACGCGACCTTTGCAGAGACAGCATGTATGAAGTCTAAAGCCGAGAATTTGCCGCCGTTTGCCTTGACGAAATCGTCGTATTTCCAGTTTTCAATAGTCATTTCACTTACCCCTTGGGATTTCATTCGGTGTAGCAGGCCGAACCACGCCTTTCCCCACAAAGACTGTTCCATCCGGCGCTACATTTGCACTTGTTTCCTTAACGTTGGGACGTGGGATTCCTCCATGATCTTGCCCAGATCCGCGATATTGCAGCGAAGTCCCATCGCTGTTGTACGTGGTGTACTGCCCGTCGGGTCCTGGGCGCTCTATGATTGTATGCGGCAAACCATCTGCTTCCGGCAACGGAGCGGGCGGCTTGTTTCTTGACTTGCCGCTTGACCCTGAACTATCACCGGCGCTTTCGGAGTTTGCGTCGTTCCCGCTATTCAGCGTCGCCGTGCTCGGCCCATACCCCGGAGTTCCCGGCACCGCATTCATTGCCTGTCCAGCCACAGAGTCCGCCAGCACAACCCCCGGACTCGCCGCAGGGGGCTTGCCGCCGCCCGTGCCCACCACGGCATTCAGCCCGTTTGCGACGCCCTGTGCCAGCAGGTCGATTGGCGACTCGGACATCCTGGCCTGTGCGCCTGACTTCACCTGTCCGACGAACTGGTCAATCAGCGTACTAACGGAAAACGAGTCGAGGTCAGGCGGGCTGCCAAGCGCCTGCGCGACGATGCCCTTCACGCGTGCGTCCTTTGCCGCCGCTTCCGTGTCCATCGACTGGTTATACAGGTTCACCCCTGACGCCATCGCAGCACCCGCGCTGCCACCAACCAGGCCGCCCGCCAGACCCGATAGGATATTCCCGCTAATGTTGCCGATCAGCGACGAACCGGTCGCGTCGGATACAGCGTCTGCCGCCGCCTTCGTCTGGTCCGCGAGCTTCGAAGAAATCGCTGCGCCTGCTGCGCCACCGAACGCACCGAATACGCCGCCGCCCAGGCCGCCGATTACCGCTCCGCCTCCCGCCTGAAGCGCAGCACGCGAGTCACCACCTTCACGCCAGTTCGCGTAGTCGGCCAGCGCGGCTGCCAAAGCCTGCGGATCATTGCTGTTGGCTGCCGCTTCGACCGCATTAGCCGCAGCGTCGCGCTTCATATCCGCATACGCACCGATACCTTGCGCCATGACCTGACCCGCCGCCTGCGCTGCGTTCATCAGATCGGCCTGCTGCGCGAGCAGCGCATTCACATCCGGCGTCTTCGACACCGTACCGTTGGTGTCGGTCGTATCCCGGCTCAGACCCGCTACGTCCTGCGTCTGCTTCGCGCCATCCGTGATATTGATCGTGCCCGCACCCATACCGTGACTGCAAACTGGGGTCTGTCCGGCTTCCTTCCCTGTTGCCGTGGCGGTCTCCGCAACGGCAACGAGCATGTTTCCCAGATGGCTGAATACCAGCCGATAACTATCTTTATTCACTTTGCCAATTCACGTTACGAAGCAATCAGGGCTCGTAAACTAATGACTGACGGGTTTTAAATCCAGAATAAAAAGGTGAATAACCGTCAAATTTCGCATTAATACATCGTGAATAACGAATTAGGATTTATCTTATTTCAGACGGATATGTTTTATGCTGAAATAAAAAGCCCGCGCGGGACGGGCAGTTAAAACGGACACCAGCAGTTCATCGACGAAAGGTGTTGAAACCGGCCGTCTGGTTACGATGTACCCAGACGTGTCACCATGACCGCGTACACCGATCCCGGCACTCGCGTAGCAGTGCATGCACCCGCCGCCGCTCCTCGCGCCAGTACGTCGAGCACATGCCATGTTTCAACGCATTGAGCTTCGCGGCGGCTTTGCCCGCATTAGAGTCGCTAACACAACCTGGACATCAAGCGATGGACGCCATATCCTGGCGAGATGGCAAGACGAAAAATCAGTAACGAGTTGTGGGCGGCTCTGGAGCCGTTGATTCCAGTGTTCACGCCGTCGCCCAAAGGCGGACGCCGCCGGACGGTGGATGACCGCGCAGCATTGAACGGCATCCTGTCTGTCCTGCAAACAGGCATTCCATGGGAATACCTACCGAAAGAACTGGGCTTCGGCAGCGGGATGACCTGCTGGCGAAGGCTACGCGACTGGCAAGCCGTAGGCGTGTGGGAGAAACTGCATCTGGCGATGCTTTGCCGATTGCGTGAGCATGACCAGATTGATTGGGAACGGGCAAGTCTTGATGCCGCCAGTGTTTCCAGCCCCCGGGGGGCCAGGAAACCGGCCCTAACCCGACAGACCGGGGCAAGCTCGGGTCGAAACGGCACATCGTCGTAGATGCGCGCGGCATTCCGTTGGCCATCACGGTCACGGGTGCTAACCGGCACGATTCGATGGCATTCGAGCCCACGCTTGATGCCATTCCTGCGGTGCCAGGCCTGAACGGACAGCCACGCAAACGCCCGGGCAAGCTGCATGCGGACAAGGGTTATGACTTTGCACGCTGCCGTCGTTACCTGAGGCAGCGCGGCATCACGGCCCGTATCGCCCGCCGTGGCGTGTCAAGGCCCGCGCAGCGCGGGCCTTGTCGTTTTCGGCCGTACCTGTCCCCGGAAAAGCGCACCATGCGCGACCGCTACGCCAGTCACGCTGCCGCCTTGCGCGATGCGCTGCGCTACGCCGTAGAGCGGTGCGGCAGGGAGGTGATCGAGCGGCAAATCGAGGAAATCGGGAAACGATTGCAGGATGATTTGCACGTTGGCGTCGCCGTGATTGGCCGTCTTGCAGGACGTGCGCAATTCGGCAAGGCAGGTGTCTTCGAGGTAACCGCGCAGGGTCGGAATGCCGCGCGTTGCCTTGGCGACTTGCGAGCGCTTCACCTTGCGCACGGCAACAGTAGTCAGGGAATCACCTTTGCGGTCCTGTAGTTCCGACTCACGGCGGGCTGCTTCGCGTGCTTCGCCGGGTTCATATCCGGCCACCGGCCCACGGTAAAGCGGCCCATCGAACCGTCCGGGCGCATCCATCGGTATGTATAGGTTCTGAGCCTTGCAAGACTTTTTGTTTTTCTGGCAATCCCATGCCTGAAGCGATGCAAGCACGGCACCCCCGCGGCGTCCGTGCCTCAATAATCCCGCGCCCCGGTGATAAACTCCTATCACCCTTTCTCGTCCCCTTTCCAATGAAATTCTGTTCTGTCTGCGGCCACGGCGTCAGTCTGAGCATTCCGCCGGGCGACAATCGCGAGCGCTTCGTATGCGGCAGTTGCGGCACGGTGCACTATCAGAATCCGCGTAACGTGGTCGGCACCGTCCCGGTCTGGGACGACAAGGTGCTGCTGTGCCGTCGCGCGATCGAGCCGCGCTACGGCTACTGGACGCTGCCCGCCGGCTTCATGGAAATGGGCGAGACGACCGCCGAGGCCGCCTCGCGCGAAACGCTCGAGGAAGCCGGCGCGCGCGTCGAGGTGCAAAACCTGTTCTCGCTGCTGAACGTGCCGCACGTGCATCAGGTGCATCTGTTCTACATGGCGCGCCTGCTCGATCTCGACATCGCCGCCGGCGAGGAAAGCCTCGAAGTGAAGCTCTTCGAGGAACACGAAATTCCGTGGGACGAGATCGCCTTTCCGACCGTCGGCCAGACCCTGCGCTTCTTCTTCGCCGACCGCACGGCCGGCAGCTTCGGCCTGCACACGGGCGACATCTTCCGCTCGCTGCGCGAAGGCTAACGAGCGCACATGGTTCCCTGGCTCGGCGTCGACGATCCGTTTCCGCCTGTCGAGCGCGCGCTCGGCGCGTCGAGCGGCGCGCCGGGACTGCTCGCGGCGAGCGGCGACCTGCTGCCGTCGCGGCTTATCGACGCTTACCGGCGCGGCATCTTCCCCTGGTACTCGGACGGCCAGCCCGTGTTGTGGTGGAGCCCCGATCCGCGCATGGTCCTGCGCCCCGCCGAATTCAAGCTGTCGCCGTCGCTGCGCAAGACGCTCAAGCGCGTGCTGCGCGACGATGCATGGGAAATCCGCGTCGATCACGATTTCGCCGCCGTAATGCGCGCCTGCGCGCAAGCGCCGCGACGCGGACAGCGCGGCACCTGGATCACGGCCGACGTCGTCGAGGCGTATTCGTCGCTGCATCGGATGGGCGATGCTCACAGCATCGAAACCTGGTTCGAGGGCCGGCGCGTGGGCGGTCTGTATGGCGTGTCGTTCGGCACCATGTTCTTCGGCGAATCGATGTACACCGAGGTCACCGACGGCTCGAAAATGGCGCTGGCCGCGCTGGTCGGGCACCTGCGACGTCACGAAGTAGAAATGATAGACTGCCAGCAGAACACATCGCATCTGGCGTCGCTGGGCGGGCGCGAGATAGCGCGCAAGGCGTTCGTCGCGCACGTTCGCGCGTCGGTTGGCGCACCGGCGATTCCGTGGCGCTTCGACAAGACCGCATGGGTCGAACTCTTCGCGCGCGCCGCATAGGAAGAATCAGGCCGAATCCGCTCCGCCGCCCGCGCCCATCAGGACCGGGGCCATGAACCGCCAGGCGCGCCGGGTTTGCATTACCAGAGACGCATCGAGAGCTGCCAACGTGACTCATCCCAACGAGCTGCCTCTTTCCCCGCTTTCAGCGCTGCAATTTTATGCAACGGCGCCCTATCCCTGCAGTTATCTGGACGGCCGCATCGCCCGCTCGCAGGTCGCCACCCCCAGTCACCTCATCAATTCGGACGTCTATACGGAACTCGTGAAAGCGGGCTTCCGGCGCTCGGGCGTCTTCACCTATCGCCCCTATTGCGACGGCTGCCGCGCCTGCGTGCCGGTGCGCGTGCCAGTCGAGCGTTTCCAGCCGAACCGCACGCAGCGCCGCGTGTGGAAAAAGCATGGCGAGCTGGTCGCCACCGTCGCACCGCTGCACTACGACGAGGAGCACTACACGCTCTACATGCGCTACCAGTCGGCGCGCCACGCGGGCGGCGGCATGGACCGCGACAGCCGCGACCAGTACGAGCAGTTCCTGCTGCAAAGCCGGATCAACTCGCGGCTCGTCGAATTTCGCGAACCGTCGCCGGAGCACCCCGACGCACCGGGCACGCTGCGCATGATCAGCATGATCGACATTCTCGGCGACGGGCTCTCGTCGGTGTACACGTTCTTCGAGCCCGGCCTGCCGCACGCGAGCTTCGGCACCTACAACATCTGCTGGCAGATCGAGCAGGCGCGCAGCCTGAACCTGCCCTACGTGTACCTCGGCTACTGGATTCGCGAGAGCCCGAAAATGGCCTACAAGGCGAATTTCCGGCCGCTCGAAGGTTTGCTCGACGGCGCCTGGCGGGTGCTCGATCCAACCAGTGTCGACCTGCCGCCGGTCGATCTCGCGATGCACGGCCGGCGCGGACCGCTGCGGCCGTAGCGGCTCCCTGACAGCAACGGCCCGGAGCAGGCAAACCGCGTTGTCGACGCCGGCCCCGCTCGCCGGCGCGGCCCATGTGCATGCCGCGTCCACCACGCTCCGGCGCCCTCCTACGCCCCGATCACGCCCCCAATCGGTCTCATCGAAGCCCAAAGCCGGTAAAATAACGGGTTCCCATTTTCCGGCCGTCCGGCTGCCTCGTCCCGTGCTCAGCTCCCTTTACCCGCTTGTTCGCGCCCGGCTCTTTCGCATGGACGCGGAAGACGCCCATCATCTGACCTTGCGCATGCTCGGCGCCATCGGCCGCACCGGCCTCGCCAGCGCGCTCGCGCCGCGCGTGCCGGACGCGCCGCGCACCGTGATGGGCCTCACGTTCCGCAACCCGGTCGGGCTCGCGGCGGGGCTCGACAAGGACGGCGCATGCATCGACGGCCTCGCCGCGCTCGGCTTCGGCTTCATCGAGATCGGCACCGTGACGCCGCGCGCACAGCCGGGCAATCCGCGCCCGCGCATATTCCGGCTGCCGCAGGCGAACGCGGTGATCAACCGGATGGGCTTCAACAACGCCGGCGTCGACCAGTTCGTGCAGAACGTGCAGGCCGCGCGCTATCGCGGCATCCTCGGGCTGAACATCGGCAAGAACGCCGACACGCCGATCGAGCGCGCCGCCGAAGACTATCTCTACTGCCTCGAACGCGTATATCCGTTCGCGAGCTACGTGACGGTCAACATCTCCTCGCCGAATACGAAGAACCTGCGCCAGCTGCAAGGCGCCGACGAACTCGACGCGCTGCTCGCCGCGCTCAAGGACAAGCAGCAGCGTCTCGCCGACCTGCACGGCAAGCTCGTGCCGCTCGCGCTGAAAATCGCGCCGGACCTCGACGACGAGCAGATCAAGTCGATCGCCGGCACCCTGCTGCGCCACCGGTTCGAAGGCGTGATCGCGACCAATACGACGCTCTCGCGCACCGCGGTCGCCGGCCTGCAGCACGGCGACGAAGCCGGCGGCCTGTCGGGCAAGCCGGTGTTCGACGCGTCGAACGAGGTGATTCGCAAACTGCGCGCCGAGGTCGGCGAGACGGTGCCGATCATCGGCGTCGGCGGCATTTTCTCGGGCGAGGACGCGCGCGCGAAGCTCGCGGCCGGCGCGTCGCTCGTGCAGCTCTATACCGGTTTTATCTATCGGGGGCCGACGCTCGTCGCCGAATGCGCACAGGCGTTGCGCTGAAATCAGCCGGCGCACCGCCCCGGAATATAGACATAAACAAACGATATTTTTGCTTCGATAGTTTTGTTTGTTATGCTCACCGCCGTCACAATGCCAAACGAACAAAAAGGAACCCAATGAAATTTGGCCTGTTGAAAAAACTGCTGGTTGCCGCCCTGATCGGCACGTCGTTGACCGCCGTCACCGCGCACGCGGAAGATCTGCTCGACCAGGTCAAGCAGCGCGGCACGCTGCGCATCGGCCTCGAAGGCACCTTCCCGCCGTTCAACTCGAAAGCGCCGTCGGGCGAGCTGGTCGGCTATGACGTTGACATCGCCAGGGCCGTCGCCGCGAAGCTCGGCCTGAAGCCGGAGTTCGTCACGACCGAGTGGAGCGGCATCATCGCCGGTCTGCAGGCGGGCAAGTTCGACGTGATCGTCAACCAGGTCGGCATCACCGATGCGCGCAAGCAAGCGCTCGACTTCTCGCCGGCCTACACGTATTCGGCCGCGCAGCTGATCCAGCGCAAGGACGACACGCGCCAGTTCAAGTCGCTCGACGACCTGAAGGGCAAGAAGCTCGGCGTCGGTCTCGGCACGAACTACATGGACATGGCGAAGTCGGTGCCGGGCATCGACGTGAAGACCTACCCGGGCGCGCCCGAGTATCTGCGCGATCTGGCCGCCGGCCGGCTCGACGCGGCCTTGAACGACCGTCTGATGCTCGCGTACCTGCTGAAGAACTCGCAACTGCCGCTGCGCACCGGCGCGAACGTCGGCACCGCCCCCCCGTCGGGCATTCCGTTCAGAAAGGGCAACCCGAAGTTCGCCAAGGCGATCGAGGACGCGATGACCCAGCTCGAAGCGGACGGCACCTTCACGAAGATCTCGGACAAGTGGTTCGGCATCGACGTCAGCAAGCCGATCCAGTAACACGCGCGTCGTAAATGGTGAAACGAAGGGCGGCATCGTTGGCGATGCCGCCCTTCGCGTTTTTGCGGCGAGCGCGGTGCGGGACCCGATCCGCGCGTCGCGTATACCCCGAGCCGCACCACGCAAGCCGCGCCGTCACGCCCGCCAAAGTTTATGATGTGCGCTTTGCGCATCCCCAAGAACACCGCCCATGTCCATCACTTCCCTGCTGATCCAATCGCTGCCCGTGCTCGCGCAGGGTGCCTTGCTGACGATCAAGTTCGCGATCCTGTCGATGATCTTCGGCCTGATCGGCGGTGCCGTGCTCGCGCTGATGGGCATCAGCCACAGCCGGCCGCTGAACTGGATCGCACGCATCTATGTGAGCGTGATGCGCGGCACGCCGCTGCTCGTGCAGATCTTCGTGATTTATTACGGGCTGCCGAGCTTCGGCATCTCGCTCGATCCGACCCCGGCCGGCGTGATCGCCTTGTCGGCGAACGTCGCCGCGTATCTGTCGGAAAGCATGCGCGGCGCGATTCTCGGCATCCACCAGGGCCAATGGCTCGCCTCGTATAGCCTCGGGCTGTCGCGCCGTCAGACGCTGCGCTACGTGATCGCGCCGCAGGCACTGCGCATCGCCGTGCCGAGTCTGTCGAACAGCCTGATCAGCCTCATCAAGGACACCTCGCTCGTGTCCGTTATCACCGTGACCGAACTGCTGCGCAGCGCGCAGGAAATGATCGCGTCGACCTATCAGCCGCTGCCGCTTTATCTCGCCGCCGCGGCCGTGTACTGGGTGCTATGCCAGGTGCTCGAATGGGCGCAGCGCTGGTACGAACGGCGTCTGTCGCTGCCGACGCGGCATTGAGCGCCGCGCGGTCCGCGGCTCTCTGGCCGGCCCGGATTTCTGCTCGTATTTCCGCTCGTATTTCTGCTCGCACGCCGGCCCATTCATCGACTCGTTCGTCCCCTCGTTCGTCCCCTTACTCCCCGGCGAACTTCACCCCGAGCGCCGCGCGCGCCGCATCGGCCATCGCGATCATCTGCAGCGACGTCGCGTGCGGCATCAGCGGGCTTTCGAGCCGTCCCGCGCGAATCAGCTCGCAGAAGTGCACAGTCTCGTAGTTCAGCCCGCCGCCTTCGAACGGCTCGTCGAGTTCGACGACGCGGCCATCGGCATAGCGGATCGTCGCGCGCGACGGATTCCACCACGGCTCGTGCAGCGTCACATGGCCGCCCTGCGCCATCAGCAGCGCATCGCCCTTGCCGTGCAGATCGAGTCCGCAGAACAGCTGCGCGATGCCGCGCTCGTGCTCGCTGTTGAGGCTCGCGAACGTATCGACGCCGCTCGCACCGAGCCGGCCGAACGTCTGCACGCCGCGTGGCGCGCCGAGCCAGTCCACCGCGAGAAACATTTCGTAGATGCCGATATCGAGCAGCGCGCCGCCTGCATGCTCGAACGATAGCGACGGATGATCGGCCGGCACGCCCGGCACCGAACAGCCCGCGCGCACGAAGCCGACCTCGCCGATCGGCGCGGCCGCGAGCTGCTCGCGCAGCTTTCTGTAGAGTGGATAGAACGGCGGCTTCATCGCTTCCATGAAGAGCCGTTGCGAAGCATACGCAACCGCGAGCACGCGTTCGAGCTGCGGCCGGTTGATCGTGGCGGGCTTCTCGCACAGCACGTGCAGACCGGCCTGCAACGCGGCGATCGCATAGTCGGCGTGGCTGTCCTGATGCGTCGCGATATAGAGTGCGTCGATGCCGCTCGCAAGCAGCGCCTCGAAACTGGCGTAGACGGCGCCGCCGAATTCGTCGGCGAAGGCCTGCGCCGGTTCCGCGCGACGCGACCACAGCGCGGCAAGCCGCGCCTGCGGCACATAGCCGAGCCCCTGCGCGAAACGGCGCGCAATGCGCCCGGTGCCGACGATTCCCCACCGGATCACGCGCGGCGTGTCCGCCGCGGGCGTGGCTTCGTGCATCGGCTCGTGCGCTGCCAACGTTGCATCTGTCATCGTGTCTTCAAGGTCCGTGCGGTTCAGGAGAGCCGTCATTGTCGCGCACGAAACGCATGTCGCCCATGCCTGCCGTGCGCGAAATGCGCTCCGTCTACCGCACGCTCCCGCGCACACCGCTCAGCCGCGCGCGGCGATGCCCTCGCCCTCGCCTGCGCCGTTGCGCTCACGCGCGCGTCGACGGCTCCGCCGAAAACCGGCCGCTGAGCTCTTCGGCGGTGTAGTCGATCATCGCGAGCGAGGCGATTTCCGCTTCTTTCGGATCGCGCCGCTCGATCGCCTCGACCACGCGTCGATGGGAGGCGATCGCGGTTTCGCCCAGATCGTCCTTGTCGTGCATGATCGGATTGACGGTCGACAGCGCACCGCGAATGATCGCCGCCATCTGCTTGAAGAACTGGTTGCCGCTTGCGATCACGATGCGCGTGTGGAACAGCTCATCGGCTTCCTGATAACCGGGCTCGCCGGGGCGAATCAGGCGAAACGCCTCGAACGCCTCGCGGATCGCCGCAACGTCGACGGCACCGCCGCGCGCGGCCGCCTGCGCCGCCGCGCGCGGCTCGATCAGAATGCGGAACTCGATCACGTCGCGCAAAAACAGCGGATCAGGCTTCGCGCGAAAACGCCAGTTCACGACGTCCTCGTCGATCATGCGCCAATCGCTCATGGGCCGGATGCGCGTGCCGATCTTCGGCCGCACGTCCAGCATGTCGCGCGCGAGCAGCATCGAGAGCGCCTCGCGCATCACGGTGCGGCTCACGTCGAACTCCTTCGAGAGCACGTCCTGCGGCGGCAGTATCGCGCCGTACTTCTCCTCGACGATGCCGGTGACGAGCCCGTCCATCACTTTGCTCACCAGCGAGCGATCCTTGTTTGCCTGTTCCATGACCTCTATCTCCCCGAAGCGGTGTTAACCCCGCGTAGCCTGTTGATTGAATGGCCCATACAAATCGTTTTTATGCATTTCACATTTTTTAACGATACGTTGCTAGCTTCGAAACGGATGCGCCAGTGGGACACTTCCTGACAGGGTTATCCCTCTGATGATTTGTTTCGTACCTGCAACGCGCGTGTTGTCGATCAACGCCAAACTGGCCTCTCAAGCGTGCCTGCATTGCGAAGTTTGCATAGTGCGAATACGCACGTTGCCGGATGAAATTGTCTGATTTTCACGAAAGGGGACGCGACCTGGTGGCGCTGCGGTTGCACTGAACGCCGGCGTGGTTGCGACCGGTATCGAAGGAAGTTGAAAGGCCGAATGGCGTGGCCGATGCGCGCGCGAATTGAGCGGCGTGCCACTCGACCCACCACCCGGCTCGCCGGCATGCCGCGCGGGCGGCCGGTTTCGTGTTCCCGGGTTGTCACGCTCACGCGTTGCCGGACGCATCGCCGATACCGGAATAGTCGACACGCAGCACGGGTACAAGGCGTTCTCTTTCAGGCATGACAACCGTCATCCGGCGATAGAGACATCCCGGCGCATTGATACGGATTCCGATGCATCTCCGTAACAGGTACACCCGCATAAGCACGCTCAGTCGCCACCGATCAACGTGGCGGCAGACCCAACCGCGCGCCCGACGCCCTCACTCGCATGCTCGGCATCACAACAACTCGAACGTATCGACGAACGATTCGCCGTCGCGGGCGCGTCGTCGCTGACCGAAGCGCAGCTGACTGCCGTGTACCTGGCGCGTGAGTCCGATGAACGGCACGCCGTGTTCGAGGTACGGCCCTTCGGTCTTGCGAAAACCGAACTGCTCGTAAAAACCGCGCAGTCCGACCGGTGCGCTCACGCGCGCGGCGCGTCCGGGCCAGCGCTCGGCCACCGCGTCGAGCACGCGCTCGATCAGCAGCTCGGCGGTGCCGTCACCACGCCGCAGCGGACTCGTCAGTACCTTGTCGATCATGATCTCCGGATCTTCCGCATCGCCGGGATGCACGCGTGCATAAGCGAGGATCGGCATCGGCCGCGTCATGTCGTCGGCTGCGAAGACGTGCAGCGCGTGCTCGTCGCGGCCGTCCGCATCGAGACAGACATGCGACTGCTCGACGACGAACACCGCGCTACGCGCGCGCAGCACAACATATAACTCACGTGCTGACAGCTGATCGAATTCCAGCGTTTTCCAGTTCATCATGCCCTCGACGGTCAACAGGTTCAGCGGGACAGTACGTGTCATGCCTCGCCCGACGGCATGGCATGACAGGACTGCCCCTCGTTATGGCGACACGTTACGTGCGTGAAACGCCTGTTTCCGTACGGCATCGCACTGACGCTGGACTTTGATCATTCTTAAATGCCGCCTAACGAAGCGCGGCATCACGATGCGGCCTTCATCGCAAGCAGGCCGACGCGCCTCTCGCGGTTCCACTCAGCTTCGCATCGCACATGAACACACCGACGACCCGCATCTCGAATCATCCGATCGACGCCGACGCATGGCCCGGCGATATACGCGTCTTGCGATGGAACGCGAGCGAAACGCGCGCGATGTCCACGATGCCGGCGACGCGCACCGCGGCCGGAGACCGCGCATGAATCCCCTGCTGACCCCCGCGCTCGCCAGCGCGCTGGCGACCTCGCTGCTGCCGCGACGGCCCGGCGGCCTATCCACGCCTCGGCTCGCCGGCACGCAGCCGCTCTGCGGCGCGCCATCGCGCCAGCATGTGCCGCATGCGCTGCATCAGGGCGAACGTGTATGGCAGGAAACCAACTGCTACGCCGATCTATGGATCGAACTGCTGCATGGCTTCGGCTTCGAGCCGCGCGCCGCCCTCGCGTTTACGGTCACGCAGGATTTCGAAGGCGATCAGTTCACCTGCTTCAAGTTTCCGCTCGACGATCTGGAACGTCTGTACGGCACCCAGGTGCGTGAGCTCGCGATCTACGACTCGCTCGAAACGCGCGTGCTCGCGCAAACGTTGCGCGGCCATACCGTGCTCGTCGAAGTGGACGGCCATTACCTGCCCGATATGCGCGCGTCCTCGCATCGCAGCCCGCATCCGAAGACCACGATCGGGATCGACTTCGTCGACGTCGCCGCGCGCCGCATCGGTTACTTCCACAACGCCGGCTATCACCTGCTGGAAGGCGAGGATTACGACGGCGTGTTCCGCAAGCTGCCGCATTTCGCGGAGCAAGCCGGTCTGCTGTTCCCCTACGTCGAGTTCGCGAAACAGACGCGGCCGGCACTCGAAGGCATCGATCTCGCGGAAGCCTCGGCGGAACTGCTGTGCGCGCATCTGGAGCGGCGTCCGCTTATCAACCCGATTTCGCAATGGCGTGCCGCGTTTCCCGCGCATCTCGACACGCTGTTCGAACGCGGCGAGGCCTACCTCGACCTCTATGCGTTCAATCTGATGCGCCAGCTCGGCGCGAACTTCGAGTGTCTCTCGAAGCATCTGCTATGGCTGTTCGCGCAAGGCTTCGAGATTCCACCGACGATTCCGGCCGCGGCGCAGCGCATTGCGTCGGAGGCGATGGTGATGCAGTTCCGGCTCGTCCGCGCGATCGCGCGTGGACGTCGCGACGCATGCGAGGACTGCTTCGACGTGCTCGAAAGCGCTTATGAAAAGACGCTGCCGCCGCTTGCCGCGCTGGTGCGTTGACCTGCCGGCCTCGCACCGCACACTGCGCACCTCCCCCACACCCCGCAGGCATTCGACACGCTCGGCCTCACGAGCCATCTCGACCACGGCATTGGCGTTGTTTCGTCGACGTTACGTTTCGTCCATTCCCTGAACATCGCCGCCAGTCGCAAGTCGCGCGACACTCGCCGACACCCGGATACCGCAGCCATGTTTCGTCCTTGCAATGGATCGATGCATATGCACTAGCCGGCAAGCCGCGCGTGCGGCACGCGAAACGCGAATGGCCGCACATGCGGGGAGCCCACTTTATATCCTCTGACGTTGCAACTCGATGACGACCGTGCCGCGTCTCACTCTTTGGGTTCGAGCGGTTTTCGCAGCATCGAAGCGCGGCACTTCGTTCATATCATTGCCCCGCCCGCGCTCCCCGCGCGCGACTGGCTTCGTCTCTGGCTTCATCTCGCGCCGAGTCATCCGCGTATCGTTGCGAGGCTCTCCGTCGCGTAACCGGCAACCAACCGCGAAATGGTTGCAGATGCATCGAACGCAGACTTTAAAGCTGATGAAACAAACCCTGCATTCGGAGTGAAGTGTGCGGGGTCCATGCGTTATCCGCCATCGTCCAGAGCGAGTTGTCATCTGGTGCTGGCGCACCTTCACGAACCGCGTAAAACCCGGCTTCACGCGCAGCCAGGTGTTGGGTGCATCAAACCACTGTTGGTTGCCGCGCAACTTTTCCCCCTTCAAAAAGGGCTCCGCGCGCGCGAGCCGATGTACCGTATTTAACAGTTCTGAATCATTTCCTGCACGAGACCAACCGAGCATTAAAACGTGCATGAGACGCCAGGTTCAATTTTGCGACACTCTGGGCAGCCCCCTGCCAATTCGCTGAAATCCAGTCATATCAAGGGATTGAGCCAAACTGAAAGTTCTCATGCCATGCATCCTCCGAACCAGGGGGGTGTACATGAATGAAACAAAAACGATCCATTGCCCCCGTGCGGAGACAGGTCCTGATTCGTTGCACCGCGTCGGCATAAGCTTTCATTAAGGTTGGCACGGTCCTCGCTATTAGGTGAGCGCAACACAAGCGCCGTCGCAAACGAGAGCCACAAGAAGGGCTGCGGCGCAAAGGCCACATACGGGGCCGATCCTGCATCCATCGCTGCTCGCCAGGCAGCATGTTTCGGGGATGTGGGAATCGGATCAAATAAACAGAAAGTCGCATGAGACGCGACTTTCATGCGAGGACCGATCATGTTGACACTTCAATCCGATTTGCACGGTAACCATCTGCTGGGTGCGTTGCCGTCGCACGAATGGCAGGCGCTAGCTCCCCATCTCGAACTGGTTCACCTGCGCACCGAGCAGTTACTGTGCGACTCGGGTCAACGCATCCATCACGTGTACTTCCCCACCACCGCCATCATCTCGATGCTCTCGACGATGGAAGACGGCAGCTCCGTCGAAATCGCCGCGGTCGGCCGCGAAGGCATGACCGGCGTGCCGGTGCTCACCGGCGGCGAAACGATGCCGAACCGCGTGCAGGTGCAATGCGCGGGCTTCGCCTACCGGATGAGCGCCCAGGCGCTCAAGCAGCAGTTCGCGCGCTCCGACTTTCTGCGCCGCCTGATGCTGCTCTATATGCACGCGCTGCTCACGCAGGTCGCGCAGACCGCCGCGTGCAATCGCCATCACGCGCTCAGCAAGCAGCTGTGCCGGTGGCTTCTGATCGAAGTCGATCGCGTCGCCTCGAACGATCTGACCGTCACGCAGCAACTGATCGCCGACATGCTCGGCGTACGCCGCGAGGGCATCACCGAAGCGGCCGGCAAGCTGCACGACGAAGGCCTGATTCACCATAGCCGCGGCCATATCAAGGTACTCGACCGCAAGGGTCTCGAGGCCCGCGCCTGCGAATGCTATGGGCTCGTCAAGCGCGAATTCGATCGTCTGCTGCCGCGTCTGCGTCAAGCCGAGACCGTGGAATAAACATCGAACCTGGGTTGCACCGTTCGATTACCGGATCGTTATCTATGTTCAGGAATACCGCGCGATGCCTCGACGCCCTCTTCGTGATTGCCGGCGGCCTGCTCGCACACTGGATGCGTTTTTCGTCACCGATCGCGTTGCCCGATACCGAGCGTCTGCTGATCGCCTTCAGCTGCGTACTCGTACTGCTGCTGTTTCCGGCCTTCGGCGTCTATGAAACATCGCGCGGCAAGGCGCTGACTCCCGTGCTCGGGAGAATCGCCGCCGCCTGGTTCATGGTGGTCGCCACCACGCTCATGCTCGCGTTTTCGCTGCATCGGATGGACGCGGTATCGCGCCTGTGGTTCGGTTATGCGACGCTGATTTCCGGCGCGTTGATCATCGCGACCCGCTGCATCATGCACGTGGTGCTGCATAGCGTGCGCCGCCGCGGCATGAACACGCGCACGGTCGCGATCGTCGCGACTCCCGGCTTCGCGCGCATGCTGCTCGCGCATCTCGAACATGCGCCGCAGGCGGGCTTCAAGCCGGTCTGCGTGTTCGATACCAGCATCGACACCAGCCTTGCCACGAACGTCGAGCACGCCGCTGCGTCTTGTGCGCGTCTGAAGCGCCTGCCGGTGCTGACCGATCTGAACCTGTTCGCCGACAAGGTGCGAGACGAACGCGTGAGCGAAGTATGGCTCGCGTTGCCGCTTTCCGAAGAGCATACGATCTATCGCTTCACGCGCATGTTCAGACATGACTTCGTCAACCTGCGCTTCATTCCCGACGTACGCGGCCTCTCGCTGTTCAATCACGCGCTCGTCGACGTCGCCGGATTGCCGACACTCAATCTGAGCGCGCCGTCGTTTTCGCCGCCGCAGATGTGGCCCAAGCTGATGTTCGACCGCCTGTTCGCGGCGCTCGCGCTGCTCATGCTCGCGCCGGTGTTCCTCGCGCTCGCGATCGGCATCAAGCTCACCTCGCCCGGGCCGGTGTTCTTCCGCCAGGTCCGCAAGGGCGTGGACGGCCGGCCGTTCGCGATCTACAAGTTCCGCTCGATGACCGTGCACAAGGAAGCGCACGGCCAGCTGACGCAGGCCACCCGCAACGACAAGCGCGTGACGAGGCTCGGCAGCTTCATGCGCCGCACGAGCCTCGACGAGCTGCCGCAGTTTCTCAACGTGCTGCTCGGACAGATGTCGGTGGTGGGTCCGCGTCCGCATGCGATCGAACACGACGACCTCTATAAAGACCAGGTGTACGGCTATATGCACCGTTACCGTATCAAGCCCGGCATCACAGGCTGGGCTCAGGTCAACGGCTATCGCGGCGCGACCACCAAGGTCGAGAAGATGGAAGCGCGCGTGAAGTTCGATCTCTTCTATATCCACAACTGGTCGTTCTGGTTCGACATGAAGATCGTGTTCATTACGATCTTCAAGGGCTTTGTCAGCCGCAATGCGTTCTGACCAAGTCGATACGGAAACGGCCACGCGTTTGCGTACACGTCTTCGGGTCGGCGATTCGCCGGCTATTCATGCGGTGAATGCTTCAAGCTTGAATGTGGAGTAGAAAAAAGGCTGCGCCTCGATCGGGGCGCAGCCTTTTGTTTCGCAGAGCATTCATTTAATTTAGTCGGCGCCGCCGCGGTAAGCGCGAAAGCAAGCGCATGCATGCAGGTACAAACGCCAACGCGGGCGGCTGGATCATGAGCCGCCCGCGTTGGCGCGTAGGGACAGAACCTTCCGCGAACCGCGGTCACCGGTCAGCCCTGCAACGCAGCGCACGGCCCACGGCCGGCGCCGCGCCGTTTTCACAAAAACGCGCTGACGTCGGTCTGAAAACGCACCGCGAGTGCCTTGGCGACTTTTTTGCTGATCGCGCGCCGCCCCGCGAGAATGTCGCTGACGACGGTCGGTGACGCGATTCCGGCGAGGTCCTTCTGCTTGAGTCCGTGCGTGACCAGCAGATGGCGCAGGACCTCGCGCGGCTCCGCTTTCGGCAGCATCACGTTGTGCGCTTCCCAGTGGCGGATCAACTCCCGCACGATCGCATGCAGATCGACGAGCGGGTCCTTGTCGGTGCCGTTCAGACGTTCGGCGAGCGAGTTCGCGACTTGCAGCATCTGCTGATAGTCCTCTTCGCTGTGAATCGGCTTGATCGGCAACTGAGCCTGCAACGCAGCCCAAGCCTCGGAAATGTCGGGAAAAGATCCCGCTAGGCGATCGGCGTTCATGAGTTTAAATTCGTCCTCGTCCAAGATCGCATTCGCAATACGTCAGCACCTGACGAACGAATGGCGACTGCCTGTTGTAGTGAATCGCCGTCGCACCCTGTACCGTCTACATCTAAAACGATACGGCGAAGTAGCCCAGAGTCCTTGCCGGCGAGCCGTCTGCTTCAGGTCGTTATGGCCACGCGAGGCATGCCGGCGCCGATGAATCCCACTTCAACCGCGCACGGCGCGCCTCTCAATGCTGGCTGATGCAATCCAGCCATGCTCTCTCTTAAAGGGTCCGCCGCGGATGATCCCGCGCGTGAAGCGCACATCGACGATGCGCGCCCCGCGTGCAAGACCACACGAAACGAACCGGCACATCAATAGCCGCCCAGACACGCCGGTCCGAACGGCTGACTGCTACTCATTGCGAAGTCACTGCGTTACGACGAAACCGATGTGCGGCCGGCACGCTTCTCACGCGCGTGGCGCATCGGCGAATGCACAGCATCGACGGCAGACAGGCGCAATCGCATCTGTGCGCAAACAGCAGACGCGAGATCGACGACGTGGTGACAGGTTTGCCGGCAAGCGGTGCGCGATCTTCGAGAAAATCGGCGAGACTGGGAAGGCCGGTGTCGAGAAGGCACTCGATGATTCTGTCGAGTCTCTTCCTGGCACCACCGGGAGCGACGAACCGGTTGCACTCGATCGCCGCTCATCTCGCGTCCTGCCTGTCAAAAACGCCACCTGTCACTAGCAAAGAGTGTAGGTGGCGCGTTCATCGCTGTGCGTGCGGGTGCCCACATTCGACGCCTGACAGTACGCGAATAATTCAAAGTGCCGGTTCACGGCCTGGAGCCGATGGGCCTTGATTGATTCGACTGCTTATTTTCAGGTTTATTTGCGGGTTTATTTGTAGGTTTATTTACCCGCTCATTTGCCCGTCCGATCCTTTCCGGAAGAGCCATAAAAAACGCGTGTGAGCCGGCTGAACGGCTCACACGCGTTGGAGCGAATAGAAACGCTTCGCTTACTTCTCGCCGTACGTGATCGTCTGCACGCCGGTGTCGGTGCCGAGCAGGCACAGGTTCGCGCCACGGCCCGCGAACAGGCCGACCGTAACGACGCCCGGCCATGCGTTGATGTGTGTTTCGAACGTACGCGGATCGCTGATGCTCAAGCCCTTCACGTCGATGATCTCGTTGCCGTTGTCGGTGATGAACGGCACGCCCTCTTTCGTTACGCGCACGACCGGCACGCCGCCGAGCGCCGTCACGCGACGGCCGATCGCGGTACGCGCCATCGGCACGACTTCGATCGGCAAGGGGAAGTTGCCGAGCGTGTCGACGAGCTTGCTCGCATCGGCGATGCAAACGAATACGTCCGACACCGACGCGACGATCTTCTCGCGCGTGAGCGCGCCGCCGCCGCCCTTGATCATCGCGCCGCTGCGGTCGATCTCGTCGGCGCCGTCGACGTACACGGGCAGCGAATCGATCTCGTTGAGATCGAGCACCTTGAAGCCATGCGATTGCAGGCGCTCGGTCGTGGCGAGCGAACTCGACACCGCGCCGCGATAGCGGGATTTGACGGCGGCCAGCGCGTCGATGAAGCAGTTCGCGGTGGAGCCCGTGCCGACGCCGATCACCGAGCCTTGCGGCACGTTGGCGTTCACGTAATCGGCGGCGGCCTGGCCGACCAGTTGCTTGAGTTCGTCTTGAGTCATGAGAGAGGCGGGAAAAGCGTGAAAAAGCGTTAGTTTACCGGAGTGGCTCGGCGAGCACCCGTTTGGGCCACTTGCGCGCCGCGCATCGAGCGAAGCTGTGTCGATGCCCATGATAAAAAGCAACGGAAGCGCAGAATCATCCCCCGCCCATTCCGCATCCTCCTGTCGCTTGCTAGTTTCGCAGGTCCACTCAATGACAGAGGACTTTCGAATGTCGCAAGAATATGGCTCGAATGGCGTGCGTGTGGTGCTCAGCGCGCCGCAACTGGCCGCAATACTGGCCGCGCGTCGATCAGCCACGCGGAGATGCTTTCCAACCGGCTTTGGGGCGGCCTGCAGGTCGCCGCCGGCGTGGTGGAAATGATCGGAGCGAGCACGCCATGCGTGCTGCCGGAGCCGACGATGGCAGGCAAAGCCGGCTGCGTCGTGTTCGGCGTGCATGGTTCGGACACCGCAGCGGCCGGACTGCGTCAGGTTTTGACGGGGCTGAACATCGCCACGCTAACGCAGCAGAGTGCGACGAAACTCGCCGAAACGCTCAAAGCCCGCCCGGACATAGCGAATCAGATCGGTCTGTCGCTCGATATCGCTGTACCGTTCGGATTCGCCAGTTCGATCAAGGCGGCGCGGGCGGCGCGGATTACGATCGGGCGTATTAATCTGCATGCGCATGAGGCGAAAATGGGTAGTTCGATTGGCGGGCATACGATACTGAAGCACGTTGAAAGAACGGAGGCACAGTTGCGGGAAAGGCTGCAGCTTGAGCCAAGGCGGCAAGTCGTATCGTCTTTTGCCAGTCTGGAACGAGCCGAATGGGCGATATCGGAAGTTATAAGCGCCAATACGACAAGAATCCAAACCTGGGCGAAGACCGCAGTTCGAAATTCGACGCTCGATCTCGTTAAAACAGTTCCGGGGGAAATTGGTTACGGAATAACAAGATCGACGGGGAAGCTGACATCAATGAATAGGGTGATCGTCGTTTTGAAATACCAGGTCTACAATGGCATGCCATATTACATTTTTACTGCCTACATCAATGAAAGGTGAATGATGCCTTCGGAACACTACTCACAGATGAGCCTTGTTTTTCGGGCCTACTTCGGTCAGGACTTCGATTTGTTTGGCAATACAATCCCGGAAATTGTTTCCTGCTATAAAAAAGATAATCCACAAGAACGCCATAACGAACTAATCAATGAAATAAATTATTTTATGGACGAACACCCGAATGATCTTGATTCTACATTTGAAACTAAATATGGCACGGAATTTGATCCGGCATTGTGGGGTCATACAACCGCTTCTTTTCTGGATGAATTAAAGCGGCTTTTGAACGAGTAACCTGTCGCTTATCATATCGCTCCCAACCCGCCCGGAAACACTAGCATGACCCGGGCGCAATCAATTAAATGATCGACAAAACACCATACCCGCAGTCCCAGATTCTATTTAGTAAGCATCTCGATTAGGATTCCGACCTGCGGAGTGAAACTGTGAAAATTGTCTCCTTTTTCAAAATAAACCGAGAAAGACAGGTCGCATGCATTGATCAAAGGTAAAACATGCTATCAGATCACTATCCACGGATGCATGAACTCTTTGGAGCATATTTTAATCAGGATTTTGATTTATGTGGAAATACAATTCCGGAAATCATTTCATGCTACAAGAGAGATAGCCCACGAGATTACCATTACGAAATGATCAAAGAGATAAATTTATTCATGGATGAACATCCAGTGGATCTTGATTCAGCCTTTGAAAAAAACTATAACAATGGCTTTTATCCAAAACTTTGGGGTCACACAACTACTTCTTTTCTCAACGAATTAAAGTGGCTATTGAGCCAATAGTCAACTTGCCTGCCACTTTGGCAGGCAAGTTGACGCGATAATAAGGAGTAGCTGAGCCGCCGGATTATCGCCTACGATGCGTATGCAGGGCCGATGGCTATGGTGTAGTCTGCGTAACAAGGATCGGATAACGCAGCACAATCTAAAAATTTCTCGTTAACGCGGCATTACACCATGACGCAACATTTTACATCAAATAAAAATCATCTTTTACAATAGATATTTTTCAAATAACATATCCATGCAAGTAATATCAGCACGCCACATCGACAGCAGCGACTCCGATGAAAATGAAATGTACGATTATTATTACGAATACGACATTTACGAGTTTATCGACGAAAACGTTCACTATATAGCCAGAGCCTACGTGGACGAACCATTCAACGCTCATTTTCTGAAAATGAAATCAGAAGGCGAAGATCTGTGGCGAATAATAGAAGAACAGGATATGAATAATCCACTGTTCAGAAACGCAGTCGCCTTCCTGAAAGAAAAAGGGAAAACCAATATCCAATATCTGAGCAGTGGCCCCCGAGGTTATCTGGATATTTAGAATACGTCATTACCCACATCAATCAACAGAATCTCTCGCTACATCACGAGCAACCCGCCCGGAACACCAGTGCGCTCCGGGCGGAAGCCATTGACCAACAGGAATTACTTCTTCACCGCTCTCTGCCGCACCGCCTCGAACAGACACACGCCGCTGGCAACCGAAACATTCAGACTCTCCACCGTCCCCGCCATCGGAATGTGCATGATCACGTCACACGTTTCGCGCGTCAGACGCCGCATGCCCTCGCCTTCGGCGCCCATCACGAGCGCGACCGGACCGTCGAGTCCGGTTTCGTAGACGCTCTTCTCTGCCTCGCCGGCCGTACCGACCACCCACACGCCCGCATCCTTCAGCTCGCGCAGCGCGCGCGCCAGATTCGTCACGGTGATGTACGGCACGGTATCGGCCGCCCCGCTCGCGACCTTCGCCGCGGTGGCGTTCAGGCCCACCGCGCGATCGCGCGGCGCGATCACCGCATGTGCGCCGGCCGCGTCGGCGACACGCAGGCACGCGCCGAGATTGTGCGGATCAGTCACGCCGTCGAGCACGAGGATCAGCGGCGAACCGGTGATGCCGTCGAGCAGTTCGGCAAGGTTCTGCGCGAGCGGCAGATCGCCGGCGCGCGCGACCACGCCCTGGTGGCGCTCGGTATGCGCGAGCCCCCACAGCCGCGTTTCGTCGGCGGCAATCAGGCGCACGCCCGCTTCCTTCGCGGCATGCAGGAACTCGGTCATACGACGGTCCTTGCGCGTCGCGTCGTAATAGACATCTTCGACCGTCGACGCATCGTGCCGGATACGCGCGGTCACTGCGTGGAAACCATATAAAACCTTGAGACGTGCCATGACTGAACAACCTTTGATTGGGCGCGCGTCAAACGCGCCGCTGTGATGAAGATAAAAACCTGTGTCGTGCCGAGGTCGTACTGCGTAGTGTGCACGCGCGCCACCGCGCGTACGGCGTTGTTGCGCCTCGCACTTCAGCCGCCCAAACCGCTGCCCGCCCAAATGCAGACCGCGCGCAACCGGCACGCTTCACGTGCCCGCTGCGCGCGGCCCGGACACTGCGACGACCTCAGCGCTTCTTGCGTGCCTGCTTCGACGTCGCCTTCGTCGCGGCGCTACGCTTCTTCGCCGCGCCGCGCGCCGCGCGCGCTTCCTTGATCGCCGCGCTCTGCGCCGGCGCGGCCTTCTTGCGCCGCGGACCCGGCACCGGCACGCCGTTGTCCTCTGCCGGCAATGCACGTACGCGCGGCCCGCCGCCTTCGCTGCGGTCGGCCGATGCGCCGCGCGACGCGGGCGGCTTGATCGGCGTGTCGCGCACGAGGCGGAAGTCGATCTTGCGCGCGTCGAGATCGACGCGGCTCACCTGCACACGCACGCGATCCGACAGGCGATAACGAATACCGGTACGCTCACCACGCAGCTCGTTCTTGATCTCGTCGTACTGGAAGTAGTCCGAACCGAGTTCGGTCACATGCACGAGACCTTCGATAAACAGCGAATCGAGCTGCACGAAGATGCCGAACGACGTCACGCCGTTGACCATGCCGCCATACTCTTCGCCGAGCTTGTCGCGCATGAAATAGCACTTGAGCCAGGCTTCGACGTCGCGCGATGCTTCGTCCGCGCGACGCTCGTTCGCCGAGCAGTGCAGACCGAGTTCCTCCCAGATCGCGACGTTGTTCGCCCGCGCGCGGGTGCCGCGCTTTTCCTCGTCGGCCTGCTGCATCGCGCGGGCACGCGGCGAGAGCGCGGTATTGAGTTCGACGCCGTGCGGCGGCTCGGGCTGATACTTACGGCCCTGCAGAATCGCGTAGATCGCGCGATGCGTGAGCAGGTCCGGGTAACGGCGAATCGGGCTCGTGAAGTGCGCATAGGCCTCGTACGCGAGACCGAAGTGGCCGATGTTGTCGGGGCTGTAGACCGCCTGCTGCATCGAGCGCAGCAGCATCGTCTGCAGCATCGGCGCGTCGGGCCGGTCGCGGATCTGCGCCATCAGCGCCGCGTAATCGCTCGCGTGCGGCGTGTCGCCGCCGCCGAGCGTCAGGCCCATGCCGCGCAGGAACGTACGCAGATTCTCGAGCTTTTCCGCGCTCGGTCCCGCATGCACGCGGAACAGGCCAGGATGTTTGTTGCGCTTGAGGAAGTCGGCCGCGCACACGTTCGCGGCCAGCATGCATTCCTCGATCAGCTTATGCGCGTCGTTGCGCGTGCGCGGCACGATCTGCTCGATCTTGCCCTGCGCATTGCAGACGATGTACGTCTCGGTCGTATCGAAGTCGATCGCGCCGCGTTTCTGGCGCGCCGCGAACAACGCCTTGTACACGCCGTACAGATTCTGCAATTGCGGCAGCAGCGTAGCGCGGCGCGTCGCCTCGGGGCCCTTGGTGTTCTTCAGCACCGCGGCGACTTCCGTATAAGTGAGCCGCGCGGCCGAATGCATCACGCCGGGATAGAACTGGTAGGCCTTCACGTCGCCGCGCGCGGTGACGATCATGTCGCACACGAGCACGCAGCGGTCCACTTGCGGATTGAGCGAGCACAGCCCGTTCGACAGCTTCTCCGGCAGCATCGGAATCACGCGGCGCGGGAAATACACCGAGGTGCTGCGCTCGATCGCGTCGGTGTCGAGCCCGCTCTTCGGATGCACGTAGTGCGACACGTCAGCGATCGCGACGATCAGGCGGAAACCGTCGCCACGACCGACCTTGACCGGCTCGCAATAGACCGCGTCGTCGAAGTCGCGCGCGTCTTCGCCGTCGATCGTGACGAGCGGCACGTCACGCAGATCGACGCGATGATGAACGTCGGCCGGACGCACTTCGTCGGGCAGGCGCGCGGCTTCGTCGAGCGCGGCCTCGCCGAACTCGTGCGGCACGCCGTACTTGCGCACCGCGATTTCGATTTCCATGCCGGGGTCGTCGATATCGCCGAGCACTTCGACCACGCGGCCGAGCGGCTGCGAATGACGGCTCGGGAAATCGGTCAGCTCGACCACCACGACCTGGCCGACCTTGGCCTTCTTGGTGTTCTGCGTGATCAGGATGTCGTGGCCGATGCGCTTGTCTTCGGGCGCGACGATCAGCGCACCGTTCTCGTTGAGCAGACGCCCGATCACGCGCTTGTTGGCGCGGTCAGTGACCTCGACGATGTGCCCTTCCGGGCGCCCGCGCCGGTCATAGCCGACGATGCGCGCGAGCACGCGGTCGTTGTGCATGACCTTTTGCATTTCGCCGTTGGGCAGGAACAGGTCGTCCTGGCCGTCGTCGCGAATCAGGAAGCCGTAGCCGTCGCGATGACCCTGCACGCGGCCCGCGACGAAGTTCGACGGATGGGTGAGTTGATAGAGGTTGCGCTGATCGAGCCGGATCTGGCCGTCGCGCTCCATCGCGCCGAGACGCTTGAAAAATCCTTCGCGCTCCTGGCGCTTGATCGACAAGGCTTCGGCGATGTCGTTCGCGGCAAGCGGCGTTTCACTCGTGCGCAGCACGCCGAGGATTTCTTCGCGGCTTGGAATCGGATACGGAAATTTGCTCAAGGGCTTGTCGATGATTTTTTCTCGTTGCATGGACGTCGGCCGACGTGAGGGCCCGGCCTGTTAGACGTTTGCGATATGCGCTCGGTTGCAAGCTGCAACTGCACAGCGCCTCTCGTTGCATCGGTTGTTGCGCCTGCCGTGCTCTACTGCGACTGCGTTGCAAACTCACCGGAGACGGCGAAGCGCCGGCTCCCGCTCGAGGCCCTGCCGATATGCCAACGAACGACAGAGGCCAACGCAGTACTGCGAGGCATTCTAACACCCGTGCCGCGCGCCAAGCGGGGCGTCTGCGACCTCTGCCGGACATGGCGCGACAGCTTGCGCCGGGCTTCAATCGACTTTGGTGCGATGCTTGACAGACCTGAATCGGTCGCTATAATGGCGTTCTTTGCTGTTCATCACCTGCCCAGGTGGCGAAATTGGTAGACGCACTAGGTTCAGGTCCTAGCGGTGGCAACACTGTGGAGGTTCGAGTCCTCTCCTGGGCACCAGATTCAAAAGTAGAGCCGCCTTCTGGGCGGCTCTACTTTTTTGTGTAAGACCCGGTAGTCCGACAGGCTGTTTTACGATCAGTCGGCCGGATGAGCAGGACGGGGGATCGGTCGCGAAAGCAACTTCGCTGCGCGATTCGACCGGGCGGACAGGAAAGTTTGTTTGAAGCAGGGATTGACAAACTTGATCGTCACGCTAAAATAGCGGTCTAGCTTGAAGACGTGCCCAGGTGGCGGAATTGGTAGACGCACTAGGTTCAGGTCCTAGCGGTGGCAACACCGTGGAGGTTCGAGTCCTCTCCTGGGCACCACAAAGCTGTTCAAGGTAGTACAACGCAGTCCAGCAAGACCCCGCAAAGCCTTATCGCAGCGGGGTTTTTGCTTTTTGCGGTCCATCCTGATCCAGTTGAAGCGCGTGTCAAAGTAGTACACTGGGCAGTACATCGAAAGTTCGAGCTGACTGGATGTACTACCATGCTTCTGACTGCCCGACAGGTCCAGCTGGCCAAGCCTGCCAGCCGTGACCACACGCTCAAGGACGGACGCGGCCTGTTCCTTTTTGTGCCCACCGACGGCCCTAAATGCTGGCATTTCCGGTACAGCTTCGCCGGGAAACAGCGGCGCATCTCCTTCGGCACCTATCCGGCGCTTTCGCTTCAGGATGCCCGCGAACTCACTTCTACGGCTCGCACACAACTGGCGCACGGCACCGATCCAGGCCAGCATCGACGCACAGCAAAAAAGCTCTCGAAGGAAACTGACGAGGAGAAGCTCTTTCGTTCGGCTGCCGAGCGGTGGTACAAGCGCAAAGAGGTTGCTGGTCGCGCAAGCTCAACGCTTGGCAAGATGCGTGCGTACCTCGACAAGGACATCCTGCCCGTGCTCGGTTCGATGATGCTCCAGGACATTACCCGTGGAGACTGCGCTCGCGTCCAGGAGCGCTTCGAGAAACGGGATGCCCTGAACGTGTCGAAGAAAGCCCGGGGCTGGTTGCGTGAGATTTTCAGCCAGGCCATCGCTGAGGGGCGCTGTGAATTCAACCCTGCCTCAGAATTGAAAATCATCGCGCAAGCGGCACCGAGGTCTAAATCGTACCCACACCTGCTCGAACCTGAACTCCCCGAATTTCTTCGCTCGCTCGAGAAATCAACCAGTCGCCTCATTTCCTACACCGCAGCCTGGATGACGACTTGGACGGCCAGCCGACCCGGCATGGTGCGCTACGCGGAATGGGCTGAAGTGGATCTGGACTCCGCCCTGTGGACGATATCGGCAGAGAAGATGAAGATGCGGCGTCTGTACGTCACGCCCCTGCCCTCGCAACTGGTTAGTGCGTTGCGTGAACTCAAGAAGCTGACCGGGCGCCACCGCTACCTCTTTCCAGGTATCGGAACGAAGAACGAAGTCATCAGCGAAAACACCATCAACCTCGTGTTCTCGAAGATTGGCTACAAGGGCCGTATGGTTGGCCACGGCACCCGCCATACCGCGAGCACTCTCCTTCGCGATCACGGCTGGAAAAAAGACCATGTCGAAACTCAGTTGTCGCACCTTGAAGGAGGCATCGCAGGCGACTATAACCACGCAAAATATCTCCGACAACGTCGCGCGATGATGCAGTGGTATGCGGATTATCTCGACGGGCTGAAAAACGGGATGTCTCCAATCCAACAGGCAACGTTTGCCCGCCGGGTCAATAGAATGCTCCCTCATCAGTTAGCATCAACTCCGCCACCTCACAACGAAACTGATGAGATTGCAGCCTAAAGCACCGGCCGTCACGTAAGCGTTCGATTGTTAATAGCACCAAGCAAAATCTGACCCAGGGGAAACTGGCCGCATTTTTCCGCCGATGCTAACCCAAAAGCGAGCAGTAGAAATCAATGTATTGGAAAAGCTCGTTCAGGCGTGCCACCACCTCGGACATCGCGCGGTCAGGCATGTCGATGCAGAACTCATTGACCTGACGCTTGACCTCATTCGAGGCGGCCAAGCCAGCGAAGACAGCGTCCCTCCAGAGTTCCTCAGAGCCACGAACCCGCTCAGGCCGACCAACGGGCGCAGTACGGGGTTCGTCAAGAACGGTGATGGTCGCTGGCGACCCTCCCAGCGCAATCACCAACTTTCAGGCTCGGCAACAAGTTGATTCAGCGAATCCATCGCGATGGGCATGATCATCCAACAATGCGAAAACTAAGGCCTCAATCTGACCCCGCACACAGCGGCCCGCCCATGACACATACATCGAAAAATTGCGCGACCTCCATTCGTGCTCTACGGAGACGCGGGCTTCGCCACCATTCTCGCTGCGGTGCTCCTGAGCACCTGGGTAAATTCGGATGCGATAGCCTTCGGCTCGACACCCCGACGTGTGGCACCGATTAAATCGATGCTGACGGAAGGTTCGACAAGCATCGATACCATCACTTGCCGCCTCAAGCATTCTGGAAGCGCAAAAGATGGAATAATGGCATTCCCGAGTCCGGCTTCAACCATCCCCACTAAGGTTCCTATGAAGTTCATGGTCGGGCGTCTCTCATTGGCCCGATTGATCCGCTTCAAGTGGGTCTCGATCAAGTACTGAATCGGGTTGTCGGGCGGTAGGCTAATCAAATCCAATCCTGACAGGCTATTCCAGTTTCGAGACTGTCCTAGCCCCGCACGACCAGATACTGACGAGCCGAACGATTGAACCGGACTGATCAACATCAGTTTGAACTTGCAGATGGGCGTTCTGCCCAATCCGACTGCCGGCCTGATAAAGAAACCCAAGCCGATGTCGACGTGCCCCTCCAGGACTGCTTGACGAACGCCTGTCATCTCCACATCTTCCAGTTCGACCTTCACTCCCGGGTGACTGCTCCGAAAGTCATTCAATGTCGCAGGCAGAAGATTGGCAGACACCATCGGAGTGGCCGCTAGCGAGAGTCTGGATGTGCGCTCGACACGAGTACCCGCAAGAGACTCTTCGAGGTCTGCGTAGTCGAGCAAGATCTGCTTAGCGGCGACTTGGAGCTTTCTACCAGCGTCGGTGGGTACGACCAATCTGGTTGTTCGATCGAACAGGCGCGCGCCAATGGTTGTCTCGAGATCCCTGATGAGCATGCTAATGCCGGACTGCGACATTGGAATCTTCTCGGCAGCCTTCGAAAAGCTCTGCAGTCTACAAACTTCCAGGAAAGCATGCAATTGTCTCGGTTGAACGTTCATCAGCGACATTTGAATAATCTCCATCATAGGGCCTACGCGCCAAACATGACTCAAAAAATCTGCCGTAGGCCTCTTTCGGTGTTCATGAGTTTTCGCTTCCAGCGTTTGAGCGGAGCGAACCACGAACAGGTACCACGAATTATCGGAATCAGAGTCTCAGTTCAATATCAAAGCTTGCTTCCGGTTTCGTGCAACTGTAAACCCGACACTCGTCCGAGGTCAGCTGTATGAGCTGAGTCTCAGAACATCTCCCTCGAATTCATTTATCAGTGTATCTGAAGAATTCATCAGAAAGTTCCGCTTGCTTGATGCAATCAGAATCGTTTCAATAGCGTGACGAGGCTGATATCACACTGCATGAATTCCTGTGCCAAGGGGGATTCAGAGCCTCTGCGGGTGACCGCGTAGTAGACAAATCATTGGAGCGGGAGCAGCCGTTGGCATCAGTTGCAACCTGCCGCACTCAGCCTTGAAAGAGGCTAAATCACGGAGACATTCCTTAATGACATCAATTCGCCGCAGCATTCGTGCTTCGGGCAATGCCCGATTCACCGCTTCCCTCCCTTTCAAAAGTGGATGTGGTTTCTCTGTTCGCCTTTCGTCCGCGCTGGCGAGCTGCGCATTTTTGTCTCTCACGGCCTGCGGAGGAGGAGATATTGGTTCGCAAGCTGCTTCCCAGGCGCCTGACCCGACCATTGCGATGACACAGCAAGGTGAAGTCACCGGCACGGCTGCGAACGGCGTTATATCGTTTCAGGGTATTCCATACGCGGCCCCTCCGGTTGGAGCGCTGCGCTTTCAAGCGCCGCAACCTGCCGCACAGCGTAGCTCTACGCTGGCCGCCAGTGCTCCCAACGCCGGCTGTGCCGTACAGGAGGATTGCCTCTACCTGAACGTGTGGAAGCCAGCTGATGTGGTTGCTGGCGCAAAGACCCCCGTGTTGTTCTGGATTCACGGAGGGGGGTTCGCCAACGGTTCCGGAGGGATCTGGGACGGTACCGCCTTAGCAAAGGAAAATCGTTTCGTCTTGGTAACGATCAACTACCGACTGGCTGGGCTTGGCTTCTTTGCCCACCCCGCACTGACCGCCGCCAACCCGGCCGCAGCCACTGACTTTGGCCTGCTCGACCAACAGGCCGCAATGAAGTGGGTTCAGGCGAATATTGCGGCATTCGGAGGTGACCCTTCGAATGTGACCGTCTTTGGCCAGTCGGCTGGTGGAATGTCGGTGACCACGCACCTAGCGTCGCCGTCATCTGCTGGACTGTTCCAGAAAGCTTTGGTGATCAGTAATGGACCAGTGCGGCTCGATATCCCTCTTGCCTCAGCCGAGCAGCAAGGCGTGAAAGATGCCACCGCACTCGGATGTCCGGGCACAGACTCGTCAGTTCTCGACTGCCTTCGCAAGATCCCGTTTGCAACTCTTCGGGCGGGAACCCATGCATCGACAGGCGGAAGTGGCTGGCAACCCATCATCGATGGGCATTTCTTGGTCGAGTCGACATCGGACTCTTTCGCTGCTGGCCGCTTCAACAAGATGCCAATCATTTTTGGCGGCATGCACAACGAACGGAGCCTGTTGGCGAAGAACTACGCATCGGCACCACTCACGGATGCTAACTATGCGACTACTGTTGCGACACTCCTCAATTCCGTGTCGCCAGTCACGACGCCGTCTGATGTCCAGCAGTTGTACCCGTCAGGCAACTTCGTGAATCCCACCCATGCCGCAACTGAAGCGGTTGGAGACTATGCCTGGTATTGCGGAACGATGATCGACGCGGCAAACCTTTCGAAATACTCCGCGTCAATCTGGCGATACGAGTTCGCGGAGCAGAATCAGGCACAGATCATTCCCGATGGTTCTGCGAGTTACCCCGGCCCTGTTCTCCCGTTCTACGGACCTTGGGGGAATTTCCATTCGGCTGATAATCCCTACTGGTTCAGTCAGTTCGGAAGCACGGAACGCACGGCATCAAATCTGGCCCTGTCCTCAACCATGCGACAGTACCTTCAGAACTTCGCCGCAAATGGTGATCCCAATGGAGGAACTCTTCCCAATTGGGCCAGTGTGAGTGCCGGCGGCGGCACGGGAATGCAATTCGCAACGCCCATCCGACCAAACGTCGACATTACGACTGCACATCACTGCGACTACTGGGCTACCAAACCTGCCAGTGGACAATCGTACTAGTACTCCTCTCTCACGTCGCCGTCAGCTTGCACTCGAAATGCTAACTGAAGCTGCGACTGGTACGCTCGGGCGCGTCGGCGACGTGTGAGGGTAGCTCCATCCATTAGGATAGCGTAGGTGCGACAATGCTCCTCGCAAAAACGTTACGGCCTCGTCCAAATATTCAGGGTCTCCGCTTCTCCTTTGATCCAGCTCGATCCGTGGGTCGCCCCGCGCGACCCAGCTTCCTCGACACGTCGAAGAAGCTGGTCAGTAAATCAAAGCCGCCTCACTGTAAGCGTCCGGCGGACCTTGCAATTATCCACTTCTCAGCCACGAAACCTAGTAACCTGGCTTACGTCATGACCAGTGCTCAAGAAAGATGGCGGGAAAATAGCAAACGGACGAGCGAGCCTAGCTTGAGAAGAAGTCGAGACAAACGAATTTCTGGATACCAGATTACGCCAGCGTTTTGACATAGTACTGGAACAGTTGTGGTCAGGCATCGGCCAAACGATTCCCTTCACATGTCTGGAATGGTCCTCCGTCAAATCCGCTTACCTTGTACACGAAATGACATTGATCCACGTGTCTATTTGGACTATGTACTAACTCACATTACCGCTCACAAAATCAATTGCATCAGCGAACTCCTGCCCGGACGTGTAGCCAACAACCTGCAGACGCCAGCCAAGCTGTCGAATCCTGCTGAGCAACCGGCAACTCCAGTTCACCATCATATCTCTCGCACACACGAATGGACGAACGGTCCAGTTGAGTCGCTTACGATGGACGGAAGTGCGAACGTCCTCTATTGTCTTCTCGTTTTCAATCTTGCCGTCGCAAAGAACGACATATTAGCCAATTGCGTCCGGCAGCGACCGGCGCATTGGTATCCAAAACAATTGAGGCGGTTACCGATGACTTCGGCATACGTTACACAGATCGTACAAAATTATCTGCTGGGTGTGAACTGAACGGCCGCGATTTTCGCGCAAGCGATTAACGAGTGGCCTGTGAAATGGATTCCGTTAGCCGAACATGCCGGCGATCGTGTCCTCCAGCGCCCACCATGCCATCCGCTACGACTGGTGCGATTCGATAATCGTAGCATGGCAGGCCTCGCGAATTAACATCCGAAACGCGAGCGAAAATCGAACTTCAACTATGCAGGCGACTTACGCGTCCATCGGATCCGAGCTCGTCAACATTCATGAGGAACGCTTAAGAGACAGTTTCAAAAAGAGTTCATAGAGGCTGTTAACCCATAACGGAACCTGTTAACCTCGATCGTCGTATCCACAGAATCGAGGAGATGGGCCAACCAATCATCGACGACGAACTGTGGGCACTGATCGAGTCACTGCTACCACCAGCGAAGCCACGGCGCTTCAAGTATCCGGGCCGCAAACCAGTACCGGATCGGGCTGCGCTGACCGTCATCTTGTTCGTGCTGAAGACGGGTATCCGCTGGCGAGATTTGCCAGCGGAGATGGGGTGCGGCTCCGGCGTCAGTTGTTGGCGCAGGCTACGCGATTGGCAGCAAGCCGGTGTATGGGATCGATTGCACGTAGTGCTCCTGGCGAAGTTGAGGACGGTCGACAAGATCGATTTCTCGCGCGTGATCGTCGACTCGTCGTCGATTCGCGCAGTTGGGGCGGGCGAAAAACTGGCCCGAATCCCACCGATCGAGCACGACCCGGATCCAAGCACCACCTGGCCACCGACGCCCACGGAACACCGATCGCGGCAATCCTGACTGGCGCCAATCGTAACGACGTCACCCAGCTTGTTCCGCTGATTGAGGCCATCGTACCGAGTGGCGGCGTGCATGGGAGGCCTCCGAGCCGTCCCGGCCGCGTTTACGCGGACCGGGGTTACGACCACGACAAATACCGACGCATGCTTCACGAGCGCAGTATTCCCACCAGCATCGCGCGACGCGGCCGCCCCCACCGCAGTGGCCTTGGAAAGATCCGTTGGGTCGTCGAACGCACACATGCCTGGTTGCACAATTTCCGCCGTCTGCGTATTCGCTTCGAACGTCGCGCCGACATTCACGAAGCGTTTCTCAAGCTCGGCTGTTGCCTGATCTGCTGGAACACTCTTCAGCGAGCTCAACAGTCTTTGTGAAACCGTCTCTAAGCCTCAAGCGGCGTACGGATTGATCGACGCGGACTCGAGTTTACCGGCGGCCAGGAACAGAACTGTGCGCATGGTTTCGAGGTTTACGTAGCCACGAATGCGTCGCTTGGCCACGTGGAACAAGCCGTGGAGTGCTTCCAGAAAGCCGTTGGTTTGGTGCGTCTGGGTCCATGTAACGATACCGTCATGTTTGCAACCACCTTCGTGGGTTCAACCTTGGGGCACATCACGTTGGCACACCGTTGATCTAGCATCTCACTGACAACATTGATCTACTTGCGATCAAGGGCGTCTCGCAATTGCTCGCGATAGAGCTAGGCGCGAACGGTACGCTTGGTCGTGACGTCGGCGACCTGCGAATCGAGGTTGACCGGCTGGGCCACGCTCAGCCGGTCGCGGTCTTTGAGCAGCGGTCAATACAGGCTTTCGAGCTCCGGGCTTGATGCGCAGCGCTCGGACTTCGAGGTAACAATCGTGCTCGAAGAAGTTCAGGTGCCGATAACGCTTGACGATGGTGTCACGCACGGGATGCACGCCAGTCATCTCAGTATGTGTGAAGCTGCTTCCAGCCGTGACGTCGATCTGGACGGTCAGCCTCTTGGCGGCCACGTCAAAATCGACGCCGCTTAAGGACCATTGATCCCTCACACCCAATTGTGGCTTCGAGCAGCTTGCTGAGCGTGACCTGCCTTCGTCTTGTTTATGCAGAACCTATGACGATACCATCCACTCGAAATTCAACCGAGGCATGATTTACACCACATCCAGAGCCAATTTTCAAATGCTCTCTCTCAGAACTTGTGCATCACACCGATCGCAGCCGCCAACTGGTTCGCGCCAGTGGCAGTGGTTGTTGTTGCGATTGGCGTGCCCCAGCCCGTCGCGCTCATCGCGGCTTTTGAACTGTTGATGACGTAGATGATGTTGATGTACAGCGCTGTACGCTTTGACAGCCAGTAATCCGCATTGACACCAGTACTGAGTGCGTGCGCGGAAACGTCGCGATACGAATGATAATAAGATGCGGCTGCCACATCGAACGCTGGGGTTACCAGATAGCGTATGCCCGCAAATGCCATGTACTGCGGCGGTGAGGCGACGAGCGTCGTCTTGATATCGTTCAACAACAATTCGTAGCCGCCATATAGCGTCGCTTTGTCGATCTTGTACGAACCGCCAAGCAGATAACGACGCTCACTGTTGTCAGCAGATGCGACAGCCAAACCTTGCCGCTGTTCATACGTGAAAGTCAGGTTGAGCGGTCCCTGAACGTAGCGGGCACCGATGTCAAATTGCTTGCCAACACGAAACGCACCAGGCACCGGCACACTAGCTGCAACAGCTTCGTAGCCAAAGCTGTATAGCGCGTTCAGTTCGAACGGACCGTAGTGACCAAGATACGACACCGCATTATCCGCGCGGCCAACGAACTGTGCATCCTGAGCAGAGAAACCGAAACTCGAATAATTCAACGGATCGAGCGCGAGGCCGTAGCGATACATGGGTACCTGCTGACGACCGAACATCAGCGCGCCGTAGCTGTTCGATTCCAGGCCGACAAACGCCTGACGACCAAACAGGCGCCCGCCTTGCTGCAACGCGCCCGTATTCATTGCCATGCCAGATTCAAGGGTGAAAATCGCGCGCAAACCGTTACCCAGGTCTTCCTTTCCGGTAAAGCCCCAGCGTGAATTTTGACGATTACCTGTGCCGAGGGCGAACTGCGTTCCCGACGATCCTTGCGGCACCGCGCTATGGTTAGCGAACGTAACCCCCGAATCGACAATGCCGTACAGCGTAACGGATGATTGTGCATGTGCTACGCCGCAAAATCCGATGCCACACGCAAGAAATGCCTTGAACGACCACGTGGAAGACTGGTTCTTCATTGGATATTTCCTCCTGTAATTTTTTTGTACTGCGAAATAAACTTTCACTAACTGTCATCACGCGAGGGATGACGCGTAGACTTCCCAGCTTTCCCGACGTTATCTCGAAATCTTTCCGACTTCGGATTACGCTACCTGTTATTCGCGCGAAACGGCTTGCCCGCTAATGGCAACTCCACCGCGTGGGCACGCGAGTCAATCGTTTAGTTCGTCAATCTGCGTGATGCGGATCCGTCATACCTGATGGCACCTGCGGGATCGTCTTTCCGTCCAGCGATCCGCCAGATGGCTCCTACTCAACATAGTCAGGCTGCATTGCGGGTGAGGCGCGTATAAACGCAGGATGCTCGGCGGCTTGCGAATACACCGCCAGGCTTCGTGGAAACGCGCTCAAATCGCAACCCATGCGCAACGCGTTAGCAACCTGTGGCACGAGGCACACATCGGCGAGCGTCGGCTGTTCGCCGAAGCACCAAGGTCCGGAGTTGCTGTGCTCAAGAAGTCGCTCGACGCCTATCATCCCTTCGGCAATCCAGTGTCGATACCATGCGCTTTTTTGCTGCGGTGTGATGTTCAACTCCGTATCCAGATAGCGCAGCACGCGCAGGTTGTTAATCGGATGCATGTCGCAGGAAACCAGCATCGCCAACTCGAGCACACGAGCACGCATGTGCACCTCGATCGGAATCAAACGCGGTTCAGGATGCAGGTGGTCCAGATAATCGATGATCGCGATGGACTGGCCGAGCCTAAAATCCTCATCGACCAGAGCAGGCACCGATGCCGATGGATTCGTGTTGGTCACATAGTCCGCCGCTCGATGCTCGCCGACTCTGATGTTGACGGGCCGCGTCGCGTATGCGAGCCCCTTGAGGGCAAGCGCGATGCGGACGCGATACGAGGTCGAACTGTTGAAGAAGCTGTAAAGTTGCACGACGCGATGTCCCTTCAGTATCAGAGTGTGCCGTTAAACGACGCGCACCGTAAGCTCGCCAAGTCGGTCGACACCGACCTTCATAGTGTCGCCTGTCCCTACCGCTCCCACTCCTTCCGGCGTTCCGGTGAAAATTACATCGCCCGGCTCGAGACGAAAGAATTTCGACAGATAAGCCACTGTCTCGGCAACCGACCAGATAAGGTGCGAAACATCGCTCGTCTGTTTGGTCTCGCCATTGACGGTTAGCCACAGCGCTGCTTTTTCGAAATGCCCCACCGTGCTCGCGGGGTGGATCGGGCCCATTGGAGCGGAGCGGTCGAATGCCTTGCCGATTTCCCACGGACGCCCCATTTCGCGCATCTTCATCTGCAAATCGCGGCGTGTCATGTCGAGCCCGACGGCATACCCCCACACGTAGTCGTTTGCCTGTTCAACGGAAATATCTGCACCGCTCTTGCCGATTACCGCGACGAGTTCTGCCTCGTAGTGGTAGTTCTGCGTTTGCGACGGATACGCGAGATCGAGCGTTTCGCCATAAGCGACGGGCACAACCGCATCGGTGGGCTTGCAGAAAAAGAACGGCGGCTCGCGATCTGGATCGAAGCCCATTTCGCGCGCATGCGCGGCGTAGTTTCGGCCCACACAATACACTCGGCGCACGGCGAATTGAGCGTCGCTTCCGGCAACAGGAACAGCGACAGGTGTTTCGGGGGGGAAAACAAATGACATGATGGAATCGCTTGAATAGATGGAAAAATGGAACGCAACCGTTGCTGCGACGCACTGCAACGAAATCAGGAAGCCTTAGCTGCGTTCTTCGCGCAGCAGATTCAGCGCGGCAAGAACCGGGCGATCCGAATAACTGAAAAGCACGCTTTCCGCCGATGCTGACAATTGCACTGGTACCCACGATGGCGTGACGAACACATCGTGCGGTTCGAAGGTAAATTTGTCTTCGCCAATCTTCACGGAGCCTTTTCCTTCGACGACGCAATAGACCGTTGCATCTGTGCTGCGGTAGGTGCGTCCCTCGAAGCCGGCAGGCAGGTACTGCATGAACGTCGCGATGGTAGGCATGGGCCAGCCTCCCGTCGCAGGATTAACGTAGCGGAGTTTCACCCCATCCCACTGGTCCAGTTCGCCACCGCGGTACAATGCCTCAAGCGCCGCGCGGCTGCGCTCATAGGGATAGCTGAAGATTGGCGAAGTAGGATCGGACACGCGATGCCGTACTGGTACCATGTTGTGCCCGAAGCGTGCAAAGCTATCACCCTCCGGACGGGCAACCGGCTGCGTAGACTCGGGATAATTTTCGGCAAAGCCGGCGTCCATCTGCGCCACAAGCGGAATATCAAGGCCGTCGAGCCACACGACCGGCTCACCGCCGTCTTCGATCGAGAGATTGCCGTGGTCATGCCACGTCCACGATGGCGTAATGATGAAGTCGCCGGGATGCATCGTCGTACGCTCGCCATTGACGGCCGTCCACGCCCCTTTCCCTTCGACGATGAAGCGCAAAGCCGATTGCGTATGCCGATGGCTCGGCGCAATCTCTCCAGGTAGAATTAATTGCAACCCAGCGTATAGATTTGGGGTCATGCTGGACTTCCCAGGAAGACCCGGATTTTCGAGCACAAGTACCCGACGTACGGCTTCTTCGGCGCTGATCACGTCACCTGCCTGCATCACGAGGTCGCGCACCTGCGAGTACTTCCAGATTGCAGGGCACGCTTTCGGTTGCGGTGACTTTGGTACGAGGTTGTGCAGCGACTCCCAAAGCGGAGCCATGTCGCTGCGCGCGATCTTCTCGTAATAAGTCACGCGTGATGTGACGGGATGATTGATCGTCATGTACATTTCCTTTTGGTGCTTCGTGGTTCGCACGCACTACCCGTCACGTAAGACAGATCGGTAACGCCCACTGGAGTCGAGGTCATTCAGATATTTCGCGACTGCAATGTCTCTTGCGCCGGCGCTGCGTCATGTATCGCACTGCGCGAATGAAGCACCATGGCAGCAACGCTGGCGACGAGAGCTGGAATGCATCCGAGAATGAACACGTGTGCGGGATCCCACTTGAGCGCGAGCAGTGCGCCACCAAGGAGTGGCCCGACGATTGAACCCAGTCGTCCGACACCGAAAGCCCAACCTACGCCGGTTGCCCGAATCGCGGTGGGGTAAGTGCGAGCGGCGAGTGCGTTGGCGGCAATCTGACCACCAACGATGCAGAATCCCGCGGCCAGGATCGCGAGCGCCGATGCCACGTATCCGCCCCGCACGCTCAAACCAAGTAGCACGACCGAAGCCGCCGCTCCCAGATACACAACCGACAACATGATGAAGGGGCGGAGTCGGTCAATGAAGCGCCCGAGCAGCAATGTTCCTGCCGTACCACCGATCTGAAAGAAACTGCTCGTCGTAACCGCTGCGCTGACAGTAAGACCGCTCTCGTGGAGCAGAATCGGTAGCCAGCTGGAGAACAGATAAAGCTGCAGGAGACTCATAAAGAAAATGAGCCAGAACATCAAAGTGGTTGCTGCGCGCCCGTTTGAAAAAAGCTGGGCTACGGACGATACAGGCAGGTCTGTCGTATGACGAATAAAGTTTGCGTCCGGCGTGAGCACGGTTTCCGGAGCAATGCGCGCGATCGCCGCCTCGATTCGCGTACGCGGGACGCATTTCGCTACCATGAAATCAAGCGACTCTGGCAGGTAAATCAGCAGCAGCGGCACGAGGACAAGAGGGGTGAGCCCGCCGACGATCAGCACACTGCGCCAACCCAATTCGTCGATCAGTGCACCGGCTGCGATTCCACCCAGCGCGGCTCCCAGTGAGAAACCGCAGAACATGCACATCACGACGGTGCTGCGGATACGCGCAGGTGCGTACTCAGAAGTAAGTGCGACTGCATTCGGCATTACGCCGCCAAGACCCAGACCAGTGAGAAAACGCATCGCGAGAAGCGCTTCGACGGAATTCACGGTTGCGGTGAGCAAAGAGAACATGCCGAATATGGCGACGCTGATGATCAACGCGGTTTTGCGTCCCTTCCGATCGGAAAAGGGGCCGAAGATCAATGCACCGAACATCAGTCCGATCAGGCTCGATGCAAATACCGGGGCAAGTACTGGCTTCGCTATGTGCCATTCGGAGACCAAGGCTGGTGCAATGTAGCCGATAGCCTGGGTATCGAATCCATCGGTAAAGACAGCAAGACAGCAAAGTAGCGCGACAAGAAAGCGTGTCCTTCCGAACGGCCCTTCATCGACAAGCCGTGTGATATCAACGTATTGCATCAGGTCTCCAGTAACGCGATCAGGTGCGTTTTCTCATACCATTTGATTTCGATCTCTTCATTCGCTTCGGATAACGTATGGTTCTCATCATTCGAAGCAGGCAATGTCAGCCATATGTGACATGCCTAATGATCGACGTTCGAATCTTGTCATTTAGACAGACGTCTGTCAAATGATATGCACCAAGGTTTACCCGAGGAGTCGCGCAAACTAGGTGCTAGCTGCTATGGAGTTTGATGTATTGAGTGGAGGCTCTGCAGGAGTGACGTTGAGGCGCCAGCTCCCGTTGCATGATCGATTGGACCGAGGAAGTATCGATAATCTCTGGTGCTAGGAGCTGGATGCTACGAATCGATCGATCCCGCGATAGTAACGCGCGTATTTGCATTGTGATAGCTGACGAACTTGTCCAGCAGCGAGAGAAATATACGGCTTTCCTCTCCAGAGAATGGCGCGAGAAGTGACTGCTTCTCGCTTTCGGCCAGTGCGGAGGCTTGCCGAAGCACCTTTTTCCCCTCAGCAGTTATCAGAATTTCGACTTTGCGCGCATCGATCGGACTGGGGGATTTCATCACGAGGCCGCGCTCGGTGAGCAGTTTGATTACGAGCGCCGTGGTCGAACGGTCGAGGCCAATGAGGCGGGAGACGCCGATCTGACTGACTGGACCAACCAGATTCAGGATGTACAACGCACCGTACTGGCTAGGCGTGAGATCGAGAGGCCCACATGCCTCGATGAACATATGCATCGCGATCTGATGTGCCCTCCGAATAAGGAAACCCGGACGGCGGTACAGTTCGTCCAGCAGGAGGTTAGAAGGGGACTGAAGAGTGTTCTTTTTTACCATACCCGGTCAGGACTCGAGAAAGTTTATCCCAATCGATTTTAGCTCAGCTCGGCCGCCCCTTCTTCTGTCACCCCGACTATATTCATTTGCATGATTGACAGTCAGCGTTTTGGGCCATAATATTAGACAGACGTCTGTCAATTATTACGGAAATTCTTAATTGCACGCAGGTGCAGGAGGCTGGGATGTCGAAAGAATGTGAAGTGTTGGTGATCGGTGCCGGCATCGGTGGACTGACACTGGCGCTTGCGTTGCATGAAGCTGGCATTAGTTGCCGGGTTTATGAATCAGTTCAGGAAATTCGTCCGTTGGGTGTAGGGATTAACGTTTTGCCACACGCGACACGCGTGCTGGGACGTCTCGGCCTGAATGACCCTCTAGGCAAACTCGGGGTTACAACCGAAGAAGCGGCATTCTTCAATCGGCATGGGCAACTCATCTATCGCGAACCGGCAGGAACGGCAGCAGGCTATAGCACGCCTCAGTTCTCGATTCATCGTGGCGATCTCCAGCTCGCTCTGCTCGATGCGGTGCAGGAACGTCTCGGCCCTGACGCCATCGTGCTTGATCGGCGATGCGTTGGTGCGACGAGTTCGGATACTGAAGCCTCCGTCAGCTTCGTCGATTCAAATGAGAACTCCTATACGGTAAAGGCCTCAGTCGCAATATCATGCGACGGCCTTCATTCGGCCCTTCGCAAACAGTTTTACCCGAATGAAGGCATGCCCAGATACTCTGGCGTTAACATGTGGCGTGGCGCGGTTCATTGGAAGCCCTTCCTGAGCGGCGCAACCATGGTACGCGCGGGTGCACTGGTACCGGGTGTCGGCAAGATGGTAATCTACCCCATTAGGGACAATGTAGATGAACAGGGTCGGCAACTGGTGAACTGGGTTGCGGAACTCGATTCGCCGCAACCGGCTCGCCGCGACTGGAATGGTGCTGGCCGTCTGGACGACTTCTTTCCGGCATTCAAAGACTGGCACTTCGACTGGCTCGATGTCGCAGCAATGATCGAGGCAACGAGCGGGATACTGCAATTTCCCATGGTTGATCAGGATCCACTCCCTCGCTGGACCTTTGGCCGTTTGACCTTGCTCGGCGACGCCGCGCATCCCATGGTGCCTCGCGGCTCCAACGGCGCAGGTCAGGCAATCGTGGATGCAGATGTGCTCTGCGCATATCTCGTCGAACTTGGCGTTGGACCGGACGCGCTTCTGGCTTATGACAAGGAGCGCGTCAAGGCAACGGGTGACGTCGTACTCACCAACCGGAAGGCGCCGCCAGACAAGATCTTGCAGATCGTTCATGAGAGGACGAACGGTCAACCATTCTCGTCACTTTCGGGCATCATTGATGAAGTGGAGTTGCAAAGTATCACTGCAAGTTACAAGGAAGTCGCAGGCTATACCGTGGAAGGGCTCGGAGCCGAGTGACACGCGCAACGACATTACTCCTCGCATGCAGTTCGTGGTGGTGCAATATTTCGCGGATCGGCCAGCGAGGCTAAATCAGGCCTGACCACATCAAGTCGTCTCAGAAACGTATTCACCATACACAAACCTTGACTAGATCCTGTTCACATTCTCACGAGCGGCCCAAAGGCGCAGGCAAGCACCGCGAAGGCGAGATAGTTGCGGGCGAGCTTGTCGTAACGAGTGAAGACGCGACGAAAATGTTTGATGCGATTGAAGAAGCGTTCGACGATGTTCCGAGTTCGATACAGCAGGCGGCTGTATCGTCGCTTGGTCTTTCGATTCGAGCGCGGCGGGATAACGGCCTTCGCACGCGCAGGTGGATGGTGTTCACGAAGGCATCCGAGTCGTAGCCTTTGTCAGCAATCACAGCACCTGTGTGCAGATGCTCGACCATGATGCATGGGTGCCCGGTAAGGCCGTTCGGCGTTCTCGGTGCGGGTGCACCGCAAGATACATGGGCGACGCCACCACCGCCAGACGCATCGGCGGCCCGATCGGCACCGCGATCATGTCCCTGTCGATGTCGCTCCCGAGACGCACGCCCGCGTCGAACCGGTCCGCCACGATGTCGCGGAATCCGTAATTTGCGTCGAACTCCAGCTTGATGTCCGGGTATTCCGGAAGTAACGGCCGATGCGACCACAATCCGCCGTGCAAAACGCCTCTCGCTGAAGCGTTCCCTGCGGCTGAAGACGCCGCAGGCCTTCGTGTCGTTCAGCCCTGTCAACCGGATCTGTTTGAGACGTCTTTATCCCGAGCTCTGCTCAACGAAGCGGTAACAAAGTGTAAATCCGAACTGTCACAAGGCGCGATCGATACGTTCAGCAAGCTCATTGTTCCACCTGTTCCATCACGATGCTGATTTGGTACATCCATTGCGGCGAGACGGCCTCTATGGATAATCGAACATGACTAGGGCATCCCGGAGTCGTGCGAAATGGACCAGATAATGCGGATGAAGGACGTCGTCAAGAAAATCGGCCTCTGTCGAGCCACCATCTATTCGATGATCAGCCGCGGAGAATTCCCGCGCCCTATACGCATCGGTGAGCGTGCGACCGGATGGCGTGAGTCCGAACTGGAAGCATGGCTTGCCAGGCGATCAGCGGCGAGAGAGCAAGCGGGACGGACGCTCCACCGAAGTCACTGATTCCCGCTGCTGGAATTACGGCTCATCGACCGCCAGCATCGTTCCCCTGCATCCGGGAGCGCCGCATCGACAGACATAGCCCAGCCTGATCTCGTCGTCGGCCGGTTCGTCTGTGACCAGTTGGTAATCGAGGAACAGTTCATCGCCGGGCAAAATCACGACCGACGCGTGAATGAATACGCGATCGCCGATCTCGATGGCCTCGCAATTCGCATCGCACGAGTGATTGAGCCATCGCGCGCTGTTTCCCCGTTGGCCGCCATCAATCACGCGTCCGTCAGATAGCCCGAAGAAGTAAGTGTGACCAGACACGCCCGACTTCCGGTGCTGCCTGACCGCTGTTTGCCATCTGATCAGATCACCCTTGTATTCGAGAATCCGCTCGCCGGGTTCGAGCGCCTGAAGCGCGAATACGCCTCGCCCGTGCACGGGCGAACGCCGAACCACCACACGTCGCTGCATCAACTGTCTTTCCCCTCTTCCATTGTTGAAGCGAAGTATAGGGGGCCCTTACTGCCTATGTGTATTTCTTGAAGTACTTGGCCATGTTCCATACCGCGAGCAGCATCAACATAGACACCGGCCAGAACAGGAGATACACCGGCAGAGGCAACGGTACCACCAGCCAAACGGTGGCCGTCAACGGAATCACGCCGAATGCAAGCACGTGTTTTGCACGGTGATAGCGGGTCGCAGACTCGTGGCCACCCTGTGCCCGCCTGATGTGGCGCGTCACCAGCCCATCTGTGAGTGCGATAGCGATCGCCAGCACAAACTGCGGGATCGTCATCAGCAGCATCGAGACGCGAATGCCGAACAGCTTCATTCCGACCATGGCCACGATCAACACCTCGCGTGTTGATCCGGTAAATGCGGGCCGCAGCATGGAGCCGAGGCCCTCAGCCGGTAATGCCCCGGCCTGCCAGGCACGCGCGGAGGCATCGACACCCGTCCAGCCGAACCAGCTCCAGTACGCGAGGTCTGCGGCACACCTTGCGAGTTCGCGATCCGATGCCTGTTCCAGGTAGTAACGGAGCAGCGCCTCGATCCCACCCACCGGATCGTCCCGCCAGAAAAAATGGGCTGCCGCGATATCGGCCAGCACCGACAGGAGCGATGCCAGCAGCAGCCACAGGAACGCATGGATCGCCAGGTCGACGATCCAGAAGAACGACTTCACGCCATCCGCGTTATTATCCCGACGCGTCGCGTTCATGCCCGCTCCTCTCAGAACCCGGCGCCCTTGCCTTCGACCGCCCAGGGGTCACTGGCCGACGGCTGGGCGGGATTGCCGACCGGCAGGAAACTGCCCACTACACCTCCAATAGTGTCCGGCGCCACGCCGCCGCCATCGTCGAACGGCGACACGGCTTGCACGTAGGACGCGTATTTCGCCCGCATATCGGCCACCACCTCGTCCAGTCCTGGCAACATGATGGGATCGTTCTTCTCCAGCAGCGGCAGCCGTACCTTGACCAGTTGACCGCCTTCGATGAGCGCAAACGCCTGCCCCTTCGGCAACTGCGTGAGATCGGATGGCTGTAGCATCGGCACAGGGCACACCGAGATCTGGTCGTGGGTCTGCGCCGTGAAATGCACGCCCTCCCCGCGTTTCACTGCATCCGTCGCCGACGACGCCAGTGTCAGCGTCTTCACGTCGACCATAGGCAACTGGTCGGTGAGGATTTTCGCGGTCGTCACGTATTTCACACGCAGCATCACGAGCGTGTTGAAGTTGCCAAAAATCTGTTCGGCCTTGGCCCGCGAGCCGGTCTTCGCCTCCAGATCGGCGCTGGTCTGCGTGTAGGCCGTCACCTGGTAGCCCGCGCCGCCCGCCTTGTTAACCAGTGGCACGAACTCGTCACCCACCAGTTCGTTGAACTCATCCGCATGGATCGACACGCGACGCTTTCCGCCAGCGGCACTCTGCCCATAACCGTGCCCGTACTTGTAGATCCGGCCCGCGGTCGATGTGAGATCCGCGAACATCGCATTACCCACTACGCCCGCGACCTCGAAATCGGACAACGCATCAAGACCGACGTACACAATCCCACCGCGGTCCATCACCCGGTTCCAGTCGAACACGGGGCGTGGGTCGCCCGGATCGCCGTAGTCAGGCGACAGCAACTCTGACGTACGTCCCGTGGTGAGCTTTTCCAGGAGAGGATAGAGAGACGAGATCAGCTTGTCGAAGTACGAGCGCTCGTTGCTGATCACCGAAAGCAGGCCGTTCGCGATCGGATCGGTCCAGCCCTGCTGACGGATCAGGTTCGCGACCTGCAGCACTGCCTGGTTGCGCTGCAGTCGCATTGCCTGCTTCGCCTCTTCCCTCTCGAGCGCCTCCAGCCCATCTTCCCAGCCCGGGTGATCCCGATTGAGCCAGAAGCGGAAATACCGCAGTGCCAACCCGTCGATGTTCACCGCATTCTGGTAGATCATCTCGTAGGTCGGACGGATGCCGAGCGCGCTCATCGCACGTGCCATCACATTCACAAAGCGCCAGACGAAATCGCGAAACGCGGCCGACTGCCCTTCTTTCGGCAGATTACCCGCGATGCGGGTTGCGACCTCCGTGATCCGCGAGTAGGTACCGATCGGGCTGTACCGTGCGGATTTGTCGGGATAGCCCAGATGGAAGAACGTGAATTCGCCCTCGCGACCGCATCGCCTCGCCTCCGCATACATGCGCAGCAGCAGATCGACGTCGCCCTTCGGATCAAACACGATCACGACGTCGCCCCGGCGAATGTCCTCGGCAACCAGAACCTCGCACAGCCGGGTTTTGCCCACACGCGTGGTGCCAAGCACGGCCATATGGCCGACGCGCTCGCCAAGGTCGAACCAGACATCACGCTCTTCGGGCTCGACACCGTGCAAGGCGGGATCGCCCCCAACGGGTGGCAATGGTGCGACGGGATTCCACCAGCCCTGGCGACGTGTGATCTGCGCGAGATGGCCATCGGGATGCCGCCGCTCGTAATCCCGTGCGTGATCGTAGAAGTCGTTGCGGGCAAGCAGTCGCCGGTTCTCGGGAAGACGGGCCTGATACAGGCGCTGCGTGTGAATGCCGCTCCACCGGAAACCGCGACCGAGAAACACCTCCCTGTTCGAGCACGGAATCGCGTCGGCCGGAATCACGTACTGCGGCAGACGCCGCAGGTTGCGCTGGAAGCGGATCAGTTGCCACGCCTGCCTGGCGCGCACCCCGGCCAGTACGAGCAGCCCGAGGGTTGTCACACCACCTGTCGCGGGGGTGACCAGAAACAGCGCGGGATGGGACCAGAGCACGCCCGTTGCGGCAAGCGCGACAACGGACGACAGCAGTTCGACAGGTCTGCGGAAGCGGTTCTCGACTGGATAGCCCATCGCCTGTCCGCTCGCACCCAACGTCTATGGCCGCGACGAATGCGGCACGCCGTCGGCGTCCTGCACCGGCTTCTGCTTAGACTGGATCATCGCGTTCGGAGACGGAACGGGATTAAAGAACCGCTCGGGCTCGGGCACGAGCATCACGGACAGTTGCCGTCCGCCCGCACCCTTGATCGTGTAATGAAGCAGGTAGGAGCGCGCGGCGCCGCCCGAATCCACCACCACCGGATAGCCCGACTTCTGGAAATCGCGCTGCACCTGCTTCCACGGCTCGGGCGTTCTGCCATCCTCAGCAGGCGTCTGTTCGATTGCCTCGGGGTGCGCCTGCGCGAAATCACGGAAGACCGCAGGTGTCACGAGCAGCATGCCTTCCGGCACGAAATGCACTCGCGCCATTGACTCGTTGTACGGCAGTGCGCCTGTTGCAATGCCCTCCTGCACCCAGGCCATGAAACGCTCGGCGTTTGGTCGCGGCTGCCGGCCACCCTCACGCGAAACCACGGACCGTACCGGCGCCTTCGTTTTCTGTTTCGGGCGCATGGGTGAGGTGACTGCGTCGGGCACAGGGCGATCTGCCGTATGCGCCTTCCCGTCGCGAACGGCTTCGCCCTGCAACGTCGATGCGCTTTCGACGTCAGGCAGAAAATCTGGCGAATTGATGTGCGACACCGGCTGCGGGACATTTGCGGTTGACGCCTGTATGGGCTCATCGATCGCCGCGCCAGGCAGATCAGGCATCACGAGCAGCATAGACACCGCTGCATCTGGTTCTGCCGGGGGCGCATCCCCATCGACTGCCATCGCCGCCACCGGTCCCAGTTGCTCCGGCTCGCCCGCGTCCGGCGAAGCGGACTGGACATCTATCGTATTGCCAGGCGGTGGCGGCGACATATCCCCGACCGGCGGCGGCTCCGCGTCCATTCCAGCCTCGACGACCTCGACCACCTGCACTGCGCCAGATGGGAGCGAACGAGGATACTGGCGTGGGTCAGCGTACATCCTGTCGAGTGGAAAACGCAGGACCGTAAAGGTCTGCTTCCAGGTCCCCACCGTCACCTCGACGGTCCAGATCGCACCGCCTTCCGGTGTGGGAATAAGCGCACCGTACTCCTGCCAGGTGTCGAAAAGCCGGTTGTTATCAGCCGGGATACCAGCCGCACCAGGCTGCTGCTGCTCGTTGCGGGCCAGCCACGCACGCACGGCCTCGGCGAGCGTCTTCGCGACGCACCACAGGAATTCGCCATCGCAGTATCCGGTGGCGCCTGCACGGTTCATCGGCAACTCGCCTTCGGCGAGCAGGCGGCGCAGCCCACCCATCAACCGCTCGATCAGCGGAACCGTCCGGGCCGTCGCAAACCGGGTGCGTGGCCCTGCGAGCAGATTCTGTGCAACCGAGCGCCGGTCTGCCTCGCCGACAATCTTCGCGAGCGCCCCGTCCTTTGCACCGGCGTCGCCGGATAGGTACGCGGCAAGTTCATCGACGACTGGCGGATACTGCGCGAGCCAGCCGAGCGATGCGGATGGAACCAGGCGCTGGAGCAGCACGATCGACAACCGCGCGTGTGCACCATAGTCGCGCTGGGTCGGCTCCGGAAAATCCACCCGGTACCACTCGCCACCCTGCCCGTTCATACTGCCCGCCAGCGGGACCCATGGCCGCGCCACCATACCGCTCACGAGCTCAACCTTCAGGTCCGCCAGGGGTTTGCCGATGTCGTGCAGCAATGCTGCGACCAGCACGGCATAGCTGCAACGCGCACCATGCTGCATCTGGTCCTCGGGACTCGCGCCAAGCGGCAGGCGGTACCCCTCGCGGAAATGCAGCGCATACCGCGCCACCTCAAGCAGATGGATCAGCAGGCCACCGGACTGCGCGTGGTGATGGGATTCCGATGCGGGCAGCAGTTGAACGAATTCGGAGAGTTGCTGGATCAGCGGTTCGACGTCCCGTCGCTCGCTATCAACCGACAGACTCAGGCTGCTTCCAATATGGCGGACGGCGCCCTGCATACCGGTTCGCGCAATGAGCTCACCGGACCCGAGTACCGGCAGATGCTGGGCAGACGGAGGCCGCCGCCGCGATGTCTGAGCGGCAACGGATGCAGAAGGTGACGCTGGCTGGGACGGCCTCGCAGACGCCGCGGAAGAGAGTCCCAGCCAGGTCAGAGCAGTACTGAGTGCCATGCAGGGTTGCCGTGGTAATGGGAAATCGGGAAATCCGGTCGAGTGGACTGCGCAACGCCCCGCTTCATGTCCCCACAGTACGCAGCCACCCTCACTCACGGTCCGGAATGACTGCATGGCAAGCGGTCATCGCATGCAGTCATGTCGCACGTGCGGATACTGGAAATTACGGTCAGCCAGGCAGTCCTTTTCTGGCCTTGTGCGGCGCGCGCCGCAGCGTTTTTCCCCTTTGCCACAGCCCCTTTTTTGCCCTTGGCTCTTTGCGCCTTTCAGCGGGTGAAGCGTCTCATTCCAGGCTTCACCCGCGGCCTTTGGATAAGGCCCTTTCCTTTTCGCAATCCTTTATTCCCCTTGCCTTCGCAGCCTTCTCCAGACCCTTTTGCATTTCACTGGACAGTCCACATGGAAATGATCGGACTGCCGGGCGGTTCGCAAAAAAAAAGCTGCACTGCTCGCGCACGCGGGCAGGTATCCGGCCCATCCGCGAACCGTCCCTGTCTACAGTGAACCTGTCGGTCCGCTCCCCCAGGGCCGACGCGCGCTGTTGGCCTGCCGGGATGCTCCCCGCGCCCGGCAGGCTCTTTTTCCGGTGGCTGGCGCAGCCGCGACATGCGAATGAATGAGGTCCAGGGTGACGTCTGCAGGGATCGTTCTGACTGGTGCAGTGATGTGCGGGCTGGCCTTCAATTGCCGGGCCGACTGCATGGACGACGCCGCGCGCTTTCATCACGTGAGCGTGCGGCTTGTCCGTGCAATCGCCACCGTCGAATCCGGACAGCATGCGAACGTCATCCATCTGAATACCGACGGCAGCACCGATATCGGTCTGATGCAGATCAACAGCCGATGGCTCACGACGCTCTCGCACTTTGGCATCTCACGCGCGGACCTCCATGACCGCTGTACCAATGCCTATGTCGGTGCATGGATCCTGTCGCAGAACCTCCATCGCCTCGGCCTGAGCTGGGATGCTGTCGGCGCATACAACGCTGGAACACACGGGAAGCGCATGGCTTACGCGCGCCGTGTCTATCGCGCACTCAACATGATCTCGCCCTTGCCGACCGAGCCTGCCACGCCTCGCACGACACAGGAGCCAGGACTGATTGCGAAGCTGCTCCGGCCTCTCACATGGGAAGGCAATCAATGAGCCGGCTGACGTACGAATACGCGATCGAGGTGCTGAACGACTATCTCGGTCCGCTACAGCCGATGCTCGCTGATCCCGACGTGCAGGAGATCATGGTCAACCGCGCCGACGCAGTCTTTGTCGAGCGTAACGGAAACCTGACGTACGTCGCCGGTTGTGACCTCGATCCGGACGCACTGGACCGCGCCATCACGATCCTCGCCAACGTCAATGCGAAGGAGCAGACGCCGTTACTGGATGCCCGGCTACCGGGCCTACGGATCGCTGCGGCCCGGCATCCCGTTGCCGTCCACGGCGACATGATGTCGATCCGCAAGCACACGCGCCGCCGGATTGAACTCGCTGACTACGAGCGCAGCGGCGCATTCGACGTGCTCTCCGGTACGCAGTCACCGGCTGCGCGACGCCGCAATACTGCGCTGCTGGAACGACTGGCTTCGGGCGGCGACGCGCTGAGCGAGTTCTTCGAATGGGTCATGCGCGAGCGCATCAACGTTGCATTTTCAGGTGGCACCTCGTCCGGCAAGACCACGCTGCTCAACGCCATGGTCGACGCGATGCCGCAGGAAGATCGCGTCATCACGATCGAGGATACGGCCGAACTGCAGGTGCACGCGCCCAATCACGTCGCCTTCGAAACCAACCTCGGCATCACGGTTCGCGACCTCGTGCGCTTCTCACTGCGCGTGCGCCCGGACCGGATCATCGTTGGCGAGGTCCGTGGCGCCGAAGCCTTCGACCTGATGGAAGCGCTGAACACCGGACATCCTGGCTCCATCGTCTCGTTCCACGCCGACTCTTCTGACACGGCGCCTGCCCGTTTGGAGTCGCTCATCCGCATGAGCGACGAAGGACGGCTCCTGTCGATCGACGACCTGCGCCAGAAAATCGCCTCCACATTCCGGTTCTTCGTCCACGCCGAGCGTCAGGGTGCAATGCGCGGCCCGGTCGGAATCCGCGAAGTGCTCGGCGCGCGGAACGGACGCTACCAGACCCGGTGTCTCTTCTCCCGATATGCCTCCCACGAGGAGCTGGTCCATGCATGAACGAGATCAATACGGTCGCGTCGCCCGCATCACGGGCCACGTCATCACTGCACTCCATCACCACTGCGTGGATCTGCGCACTGCATGGCGAACCCTTTCCGTCCGCCATCACCGCGCGCTGCGCCTGTTCTTCGCTGCCGTCTGGCTCGGCACACTCCCGGCCATCGCGCACGCCGGCATCTGGAACGGCGGGCTGTGCACGGTGTATCAGGACGTGCTCGACAACGAGCTCCTGGAGGTCGTATCGCTCTCCGCGCTGGTTGGGTCGATCGTGTTGTGGCTGCTCGATGACGGACGCAGCAACATCAAGACGCATGTGCTGCGCGGTGTACTCGGCACGCTGGCTGTTCTGAACATGCCGTTGCTCTGGGCGCAGGTGTTCAACCACGGCGCCGCGTGCACCGGAAGTATCTGACGGAAGACCCGCATGGAATCACTTCGCTCCGATAGCCGTGATGCATCCGGTGAACCCGTTGATTCGCCGGATCCGCTTGCCGCACGCATCCGCAAAACCATGCTCGAACCGTTCCTGCTGCTCGGTATCGACCGCAAATGGTGTATCGCGCAAGGCGCGATCGTCATCACGTTTGCGGCCGGCCTGCGAAACGGCTGGGTGCTGCTCGCGGTGCTGCTCACCCATCCCGTGTTGTGGCTCGCGGCACGCCGCGATCCGGACCAGATCCGCTGCTATGTGAAATACAGCCGTCAGGGCGACTACTACGAACCGCGCCAGTTGCTGCGTCAGAAAATCAATGCCCGTCCCAAGGGATTCGCCCGGGGGATACCGTGCTGAAGCCAACTATGACGCTCTCGCCGTTTGACGCTGAATCGCTTGCGCGCGTCGCGCAGCGCATGGACGGTGACCGTCGTTCCACGGCCGAAATGGTGCCGTGGCTCTTCCGCTTCAGTGATTCGCTGATCGTCAACAAGGATTCGTCCGTCATGGCAACCTGGGAGTTCTCGGGACCGGACGCCGATGCGCTGTCAACCGGTCACGTGCTCGAGCTAATGGAGAACCTGATCACGTCACTGCGCGACATCGCGCGCCGCCCCGTGACGATGTGGTGGACAGTGCACCGCCGCCGCAGTGCCCGATATCTGAGCGTGCCGATGCCCGACCCGGTTTCGCAACGCGTCGACGATGCACGACGCGATACGTTCGAGCATGGCGCGAACTATACGAACCGCCACTTCGTCACGTTCACGCTGGCTCCCGAGGTCGGCATCGACCGGTTTGCGGGCAAGGTCGCGCATGGCATGACGCATGACCGGCTGTCGATTGTGCGGGCTCTGATGCAGGCCGTGCGCGGCACGTTCTCCGATCAGTACCTGTTCGCCTATACGGCATCGGAACTGGCCACCATCGTCGAGACCTTCGAGAATATCCTGTTCGGCTTCGTCGCGGGCAATCCACGACTCGCCTGCCGCCGACTTCGGGATAACGAGTTGGGCGCATTCATGCACGCCTGCTGCTCGCCGCCCAGCGATCACGTGCCAGCCGTGCCGATACCCGACATTCCCGCGCTGGACCTCGCGATGTGTGATACCGAGGTTCGTCCTGGTCACGATTATCTGCACTTCTACTCGCACGGTCGGCAGCGATTTGCGATCGCCACAGGTATTCCGGTGCGCCGCGACTTCTGGCCGGACAGTGTGCAGCCCACGGGTCTCGACGGTCTTCTGAAAGTGCCGGGCGAGCTGACGGTCAGTCACTGCTTCCGGCTCACCACACCGACCGCCGCGATGCGCTTCATCGACAGCGTACGCCGCTATCACGAGGGGCGACGGCTCGACACACGTTCGCTGCTGGCGGCCACGCTGCGCAGCGGCGACACATCCGGTGCGCGGCAGAACCAGTCCCGCTCTGCCGCGGCGGACGACGCCAACCGGCGCGCCGGCAAGGTCGAGATGGCCGAGGAAATGTATGGGTATTACAACCTGTCGGTGCTTTCCTTCTCGCCCGTTTTCGAGACCACGCCGTTCAATGGTGATATGCCGGTCGAAGCGGCGTGGACACAGGCTGTCGCGACGCATCGGGCCGTCGAGGAAGCGCTGCGCGCGGCGCACTTCACGCCGGTACGCGAGACGCTCCACGCCTTTTCCGCCTTCGCAACCAGCATCCCTGGCATGTGGCGCGAATGCGCGCGTTGGTCGTTCATCGACACGGCAGCGCTCGCGCGCCTGCTGCCGTTGCGCGGCGTCTCAGACGGTCACCGCATCAACGCGCACCTGACAAAGGAAACCGGTACGCTCTGCCCGGCGCTTGCCGCCTTTCCGACCGAGTTCGGCACGCCCTACTGGTTCACCGCGTTCCTCGCCGACGTCGGGCACATGCTGGTGTGCGGACGTACCGGGTTCGGCAAGACGATCTTCATGCTGCTATGCGCGACGCTGTTCCGCAAGTATCCGAACGCGTGGCTGTACGGGTTCGACAAGGACCTGTCGATGCGAATCCCGACGATCCTCCAGGGCGGGCGCTATCTGCAGTTCGATCATGATGCCGCCGGGGCTTCCGATGAGGAACGTGCACAGATTAACCCTCTCGCGCTGCTCGCGGACCTCCGGCACCGGGAATTCCTCGTCGAATGGATCGTGATGCTCGTGCAGGAACGCGACACGTATCAGGCGACGGCGAGCGACCGCCGCGAACTGGAGAAGGCACTCGCGGCCACACGCAGCCGCACCGACCGGCGGCTGTGGCGGCTGCGCACGGTCCACGCATCACTGCCCGCCGGTCCGCTCGCGGATGAACTCGCCCTGTGGGTCGGTTCATCCGTTCACGCCCACTACTTTGACAACGTCAGCGACAGCTTCGACGACACGCAATGGGTGTCGATGGCCACTGACCGGATTCTCGCGAATCCCGTGATCGCCCGGCCTTTCCTGTCGTATGTGACGTACCGCATCCAGGATTCGCTGGAGCAGCGGCGGGCACAGGGCGTCATCGGACCCACGCTCGTGATGCTCCCCGAGATCTGGAACCTGCTGGACGATGATGCGTTCGCTGCGCAGATCGGCAACTGGATTGTCACGATGCGCAAGAAGCTGGGTTGCGTGTGGATGGATGCGCAGTCTCCCGAGCAGGTCTCGACATCGAAAATCTGGCCGCAGATCCGTGACAACGTGCTCGTGCGCGTCTTCGTACCGGTCGAGAACTTCACGCCATCCGCGAAAGCTGCCTACCAGCGCGACTTCGGGCTGTCCGATGGACAGATCCGCACGATCCAGCAGCTCGTCGCCAAACGCGACTACTTCATCACCGAACAGGGCGGAGCATCGCGACGCGTCTCCATACCGCTCGATCCCGCGTCGATCGCCATCCTGCGCTCGGAGATGAGCGCGCAGCTCATGTTCGAGCGGCACCTGCACTCCGGTCACCCCGACTGGAAGGACCGCTACATTGATGAAGCGATGGGCGAGGCCTGCACGGGTGCAGCTTCCGCATTGGAACAGGAGGTCCGTCATGCGTAAGCCTGCTGTTCACGCCACGGCCCTGACTGCCCTCGCCCTGATCCTGCACGCCACCACCGTTCACGCCGGCGGCGGCCTGACCGGCGGTTCCACCGAGATCACCCAGTTGCTGAACCACGCCGAGCTGGCGTCTTCGGTCGCCCAGCAGGCGCAAATGGTCGAGCAGAACGTTCAGGCGCAAATCACCCGCCTGCAGCAGTACGTCACGATGGTCCAGAACCTGAAGCAGGTTCCCACCTCACTGATCGATCAGACCATCGCCCCGTACCGCACGCAGATCGCGAACTTCCAGTCGCTCTCGACCGCCATCACGCAACTACAGCAGGCAGCCAGTGCAACGAACGGGCTCTTTGGCCGGAGCCTCTCCGAGATGAACACAACAGGCATGTCGCCCGCACAGTGGCTGTCGGCCTACACGTCGCTTGCGTCAACGCGCGGCGGCCTCTACCAGCAGCAACTGACGCAGGACACGCAGAACCTGGACACGCTCGCGCAGCGTGCGCAGAACCTGCAGCAGATCCAGTCGCAGATTCCCGGTGTGACGGGCACCGTACAGGGGCTGCAGATGCTGAACCAGCAGTCGAATGTACTGGCCGGCGAAATGGTCGACCTGCACGCACTCGTGCAACGCCAGGTCACGCAACAAATGCAGGACCGTATTACGCAGTCGCAAGCCCAGGGCAATGCGGCACAGCTTGCCGCCGCTCGTGCCGCGGCGCTCGGACAGGCCAACCAGCAGGAACAACAGACGACGCAGGGTGCACCCGACTTCGAGCTGTTGCAGGACCAGTAGGAGCACAAGCGATGCTATTGCGCTGGCTGATCCGCCATCTCTGTACGACACCTGCCGAGCAGCGTGTGGTGCTGCATGCGCTTCACCAGTACCGACTGCGCATCCTGGTGCCGTTCGGGGAGCGTGATCCGCACTGGTCGTTCGACCGACGCATCACCCGCAGCGTGCGGCTATCGCTGCTCGTCGGACTGCTGGTCGTGCACGTCGAAAGTCCGCAGGTTTTTGCAGCGGCCTGGATCGCACTGCCGCTCGCCCTGCTCCTGGCGTTGCTGCGACTCAGCGGCGCCCTGTGATAGCGAACCGCTCAACCTCAATCAGGCCACGTTCATGAACGACGTCATCTCCGTGCTCAATGCGCTCTTCGCTGCAATGCAGGCGAAGGGCACGAGCCTGCAGACGCTCTTCCTGTCCGACGGCATGGATCTGCTCGCTGCGCTGGGTCTCGTCATGGCGACGTGGCATGTGTTCCTGTGGCTGCTCGAAGGCGACTTCCCCGGCTTCTTCGCGAACATGTTCCGGCATCTGATCCGGTGCGCGGTAATCCTCGTCATGCTCACGGCGTGGTCGGGCACAGTACACGGCTATTTCGTCGACAACATGCAGACGATGGCATCACGTGTTTCCGGTGGCGAGGGCAATCCCGGCGATCTGCTGCGCGCGCTCGTCAATGCCGCGTCGACCATCATGCAGGGCGTGCGGACCGAAGCCGCCCAGGTGTGCGAACAGGTGCCGGACATCTCGCCTGACGGAATTGTGATCCCGAACACTGACCATCAGGTGTGCGGTACGACAAGCGACGCCGGAGCGAATTCTGCGGGCCTGAACTCCATCTGGACACTGGTCAAGAACCTGCCGCTGATCCTGCTCGCGTTTCTGGCAAAAGCACTCGCGGTCATCGCGATCGCATTGATGACGATGATCTTCGTGGTAGTCGTGCAGTTCGGCTCGTTCCTGCTCGACATTGCGTTCTGCCTCGGGCCGGTGCTCATCCCCTGGTATGTCCTGCCAGTTGGTGAATTTCTCTTCGACGGGTGGCTCCGCTTCACGATTTCAGCAGGACTTTTCAAGGTCGTTGCATGGCTGATGATGGCCATCGTCAATGGCGGCGTACTACCCGGCATCCAGAGTCTCGTGCAGCAGGCCGCCGCGCAGAACGGGACGAACAGCGATGCCTATTACGCGACGAACTACCTCGCGATGCTCGCGCTCGCGCTGGTCTGCGGTGTTGGGGCTTTCATGATGTGGCAGGTACCCGACATCGCGAAATCGCTCGTGTCCGGCGGTGCCGGCGGCGGATTACGTGGCTTCGGGAAAGGCGTCATGGGGAACAAATTGACGCCCAATATTCTGAAATGAGGTCAGCGATGTTGACGCTCGTTGTGCTGGCTTGCGTAGTATGCGTTCCACGATGCATCGGCGTCTCGATAGTGTTGCTCATCAGCTTCGCGGGATTGCGCACGGTCCATCGGCGTCCGGCTAAGCGCAGCCCAAGCAAGAAATACTACTGCGCCGGCAAGCATCATCGCCACACCGAAATGCAGTGCGCCGACCTGATAGAGGACAAACGCCGAGAACAGCAGGATCGGCAGTACGAAATAGAGCAGGATGATTTTGAGCTTTGCCATGGCTGCACCCTCGCAGCAGGTGAACTGGATCCCAGTGTAGCACCGTGGGCATGCCCTTGCCGGAGGGGTTAGGTTATGCGCAAACGCCTGCTCTCTCGTAGCTCTTCTGACACTGAAATATCGGGTGCTGATCTTGCGCCTCCGCCCAACACGGGAGAGGCGGTCTCAGCCTGGTTTGCGGCGTTCCAGCGCCCCATCTGGGAAAAGCGTCTCACGGTCAAGGTGGCGGCGGCATTCGCACTGATTGCCGCTGGCGAATGCGCCGCGCTGATCGTGCAAGGTGCACATAGCGGCCCCCGCCCCTATTTTGTTGAACATGACGAAAAAAGCGGCGCGGTGTGGGTCTCGGACCGCTACGCGGAAACCTACTCGGTCACCGCGGCGAACAAACGCTATTTCCTCGTGAAGTGGGCCTCACGCGCGTTCACGATCGAGGCCGACAGCCAGGACACCCTCACGCGCCAGATACCGGCAGCCTTCGGCTGGACGTCGGGTGCCGCCACGCAGGAACTCGAAACCTACATCACCGTGACCGACCCGGTCGCACAGCGCGTTGTGCAGACACCCGGGCTCACCCGCGAATTCGTTGAGAACTCGACGTCGTTCTCGCCGGACGGCCAGGTGGCCTATCTGATCTTCACGCTAATCGAGAGCGTGAACGGCAAACCGTCCCGACCGCAACAGATGCTGCTCACGGCCAGTTTCCTGCTCGCACCCGAAACGCTGAAACCCGGTGAAGAGAAGGACAACCCGATCGGGCTGCGCATCACCCACTTCAGCCTGACGCCCTATGCAGGCGTCAATCCGGGAGCAACGCAATGAAGCCCGTCATACCTGCCGCGTGCATTGCCGCGCTGTTTGCCACATGCATAGGGACAGCCCGGGCCCAGGTCGCAACGTCTGGTCCCGTCCCCACCGCTCCATTACCAGCGAGTACAGTGACCGCCATCCCGCCGCCGTCATCCGTCGATGCGCGGCGCGCGTTAGCGCAACATCCGCGAGCCTCACACCCGTCCACATCCCGCACCCACATCAATGGCCCATACCCGGCGCCCGACGATTCGTCGCTCGTCGTCTATGACTATGATCCGGACTATCGGTATCCGGTACTCGTACGCACGAACGAGGAGACCCACCTGGTCTTCGGGCCAGACGAAGAGGTTGTTGGCGTCTACCTGTCCGATACCGGCAAACGATGGCTCGAACATACCGCGCTCACGAAGCGCGATGTGTTCATCGAGGCGCGCCTGCCAGCGCTCGACAATGCCGCCACGGTCATCACGACACGCCGACGCTACGAGCTGGACCTGCGCTCATCGGACAATAAAAGAGCCTGGCAACGCGTTTCCTGGCACTACCTGGATACCGATGCGCAGATGACAGCGGGACAGGTCTCGCCTTTCGGTCTCGAATATCCGGGCAACGCTCCAGCAGCAAACACGATCGGACAACCGGACGAAAGTACGCAAACGAGATCGTCCGCACCAGGTCAGATGCACCCGGGCCGCCCACGCATTGCGCTCGATCATGCGAACTTCGACTATCGCGTCGAGGGCAACACGCCCTTCGCGCCTGTGACGGTCTTCGACGACGGACGGTTCACCTACCTGCAGTTTCCTCAACACGCCGAACTGCCGGCCATCCTGCTGATGGACGACAAGGGACAGGCTGAGATCGCGAGCTGCATTCCACTTGGTAACGACTTCTTCGAGGTGCAGCAGATCGCAACATACGGCCTGCTACTGGAACGTGGCAAGGAGGAAGTACGGGTCTTCAACGGCCGCGGTCACGGCTGCGGACTGTTTGGCTGTGACTCGGCCCACATGAAGAACATTTACGGAAAGCCGTAACCATGCCCGCCCCGGAAAACAGCAGTGTTCCGCTCACGCCCGAGCCAGCCAGGCTGACCCGCATCCGCCGCAATCTCGCGAAAACACTGGTCATTGCCCTGTGCTCGGCGTTGCTTGCAATCGTTCTCGTCCATGCGCTGTCTCACCCGCACGAGACGGCTGCTGAACGGCGCGAGCGTGAGCAGATCGAAGCGGATGCGCGTCAGCCGAAGGCTTCGCCTGACGCGATCCGAAAGCGCCTCTCAGATCAGCACAGCCTGGCGCTGGCACGCGCGGGTAATGCGGCGTCGGGCGCGAGCGCCCCGCTCGGCGGCACACCGCTTGATGGCATTCCCAAAGGTGCACCCGGAGACGAGACCGGACCACTCCCCCGAAACTATCGGACTGCCGGCCAGTCGTCCGGCACGGGAGATGCCGATCGTCTTGCACAGCAACGGCAGATCGAAGCCATGCAGAGCCAGTCACTTGTCGCTTACGAGGATACGGCCAGTAGCGCAACCAGTAAGGCCAACGGGAATGGTCTTCCGCCCGAGCACATCGCGAACAGCCTGGCACAACTCTCCAGCAGCCAGGCCGCACCAGCCAGTTCCCCACCGGATGGTACGTCCGGCTCAATCACCTCAGGTTCGTCACCAGGCGGCGTGTCCAGCGCCACCGATCGGCACAACGCAGACTGGATCAGACAACAGGGAGAGGAACCCGACGACGCAAGGCCATTGATTCCGGTCCCTATCAGTTCGCCCTACATGGTGATGGGCGGTACGCCAATACCTACTGTGATCCTGCAGGGCGTGAAGAGCGATATGCCCGGCACATTCCGCGCGATGGTCGATCGGGACATCTACGACGGCATCGATGGAAGCTGCAGGCTGATCCCGAAGGGTACGCGGATTCTGGGCCATACGAATAATGACGTGGCGATCGGCCAGGATCTGATGCTGATGGCCGCGACACGGATGATTTTTCGCCACGCAACGATGCGTCTGGACGGACTGACCGGCAATGATCCCGATGGCGAAGCCGGCGTCACTGCCGACGTCAACAACCACTTTTTCAAGATTTTCGGGTCTACATTCCTGATCGCGGGCGTCGCCGCCTGGATCGGCCACAACCAGAGCCAGCCGGGCGGCACGACCATCAATGTCAATGGCGGTATGTCGACCGATCTGTCAGGGGCGGCAGCGCAGTCGCTGTCCCAGACCACACAGACCATCCTTCAGCGCAACATGAACATCCAGCCGACGTTGAGGCTGGAACCGGGTCAGCGCATTACGTTCATCACGCAGCGCGACATGATGCTGCCACCCAACATCACCGATGGGAGCTGCAAACGATGAAACATCCCACCACCGTGCTTTCTGCGGCCGCGCTGATTGCTGGCTGCATGCTTCAGTCGGCTTGTGCCGAGCAGCCCCCCGTATCGGGACCGGTTTACGACTTTGACTGGCATTTGAGCGGCGCTGCCGAAGCCCGGCCATATCAGGTATTCGACGACGGACAACGAATCTATTTGCAGTTTGACGATCCGAAACACGTGCCGGCGGTTTTCGCGGACACGCCGGCGGGTCTTGTACTACTGCACTGGCATCCCGATCCACCTTACGTGATCGTCGACCAGATGGAACCGGCGCTGGTGTTTCGTGCCACCAACCAGGAAGCCCGTGCGGTACGTGTCGCGCCGCACGGGCCGCCGCATATCGCCCATTTCGGCGATGCTTCCCCTACGCAGACTCCGCCTCCTCGTACAACCGCTCCATAGTTTTCGGCGTACGCGTTTTTCGACAAGGTCATCCGATACCGTCGCCGCTGAACTGCTTGCGCGGCGTGATACTTGCCGCAAGTGGAAAACAGCAAGCAAACGGCGCCTACCAGCCGCTTTCCGCTGCACGCCCGAGCCAAGTAACGCTCCCCCGAACGACTGGTCCACTCCGAAACCCGCCCGATGCTTAACGCGCACACGTCAGCCTTTGCGGACGTTCGCCGAGGGTCACGTTCGGATCAGCAGTATCGCGGATTGCAGACGTTGGCGGCATCGAGTCGTGAGACCAGCTTCCTGCATCGATTAATTCACACCTTCGGTAGAGTCGAGATGTGGCGCGGTAGCAGTAGGTTCGGTTTGTCTGTTGCCGCCTCTTTCGTCTGGCGGTGCCCGAATAGCTTCCCCTTAACCCCGTTTCCACACCCCGCTCATCGAACCGGACGTGCAGATCTCCCGCATCCGGCTCTCGGACAGGACATCACGCCTTCGTACACGGCAGGTTCACACCCATGGTCCAGTCAGACGCACGAGACCGAAGTGCCCGTAGAGGTGCGAGGATGGATAACTCCCGCCCCTGCGACGCCTAAGCTTGTACTTGTTGCGTAACCACCGACGCAACCGCGCAGCGGTGTAGTTGTCGAGCGCCCGATACGCGCCGGTCCGTGCCTACGTTGAAGTAGTTCGCCCAGCCGCGCAGCGTGCGGTTCAATTTGTCCGCCAGTTGCGTGGTCTCTTGCCATACCGTCTTCAGAGCGGTCATTGCATGAATCTTTTCGACCATGCGCCGGATACTCTTCTTCGACGGGCGCATGCCCATGCGGGCCTGCCCAGTCGTCGCCGAGTACAGCCGCCCAAACGTATACTCCAGGAAGTCGAATTCACCTTCCGGCATCTTACAGATTCGCGTCTTCTCCTCGTTGACCGTCAGCTTCAGCTTGCCCATGATCTCACGCAGTCGCAGCAAGGCCTCTTCGGCCTTTCCTCTCTTGCACAGGATCACGAGATCGTCCGCGTAGGTCACAATGCGACTGCCAAGACTGCGCTGAAGTCCGAGCTTCTTCCACGCCAGCACAAACCGACGCATATAAACATTCGCCAGTACAGGTGAAATGGGTGAGCCTTGCGGAATGCCCCACCGGCTGTCCCGGGCCTCCGTCGTCCGATTCTTCCGGCCTCGGTCATCGGTTTCTTCCACGGGACATTCCAGCCACATCTTGATCAGATGCAGCACACGCCGATCAACGATGCGTCGCGCGAGCGACAGCATCAAGTCGGCGTGTGGAATGCTGCCGAAGTAGTCCGCGAGGTCGGCGTCAACAACGTCCGTTTGCCCCCGGTGCAGCCGTTCCTCCACCGCGATCACCGCCTGCTGGGCATTACGGCCCGAACGGTAAGCGTACTGCTCTGGCGGAAGGTCCGCTTCGAAGATCGGTTCGAGCACCAGCATCGCTGCCGTCATGCACACCCGATCACGCAAGGTCGAGATGCCCAGCGGCCTCAGCTTGCCATTGGCCTTCGGTATGAACACTCTTCTGATAGGGTCCAGCCCCAATTAAATCGGACCGAGCTCAGCCGGTTTCTGCCACTCGCCTAATAAGCTTTAACAAAATGAAGATCGTTGTGCAGACGAGCCTGCGGTGGGACCTGCTTCCTCGCGAGATGGGCTGCGGCAGCGGCATGAGTTGTTGGCGTCGCCTGCGTGACTGGCGGAAGGCGACATCTGGGACGAGTTACACGAGGTACTCGTTGCGCGGTTACGCGCTGCCGACCAAATCGATTGGTCTCGCGTCATCATCGACTCCTCTTTAATCCGTTCTGTGGGCTCGGGTCAAAAACGGGACCGAATCCCACGGAACGCGCGCGCCCCGGTTCAAGGCATCACCCCATCACCGAAGCGCAGGGTATCCCGCTCGCGGTGATACTCATTGTCGCCAATCGCGACCACGACAAATATCGACGTTCATTACATGCCGTCGGCATTGCAACTGAAATCGCTCGGTGCGGTCGGCCTGGAGCGAACTATCTCATGACTGCACAACTCGCAGCCTCTGTCGCTTGAACGACCCGAGGTTTCGATAGTGGTTTACCACGCTTGCTGCTCGTGCTCGGGATAGCCTCGACCAGAGGGTTGAGTTGAGTGACGTCGTGACGCTAACTAAGTCTTCGTCGTCTGACGTGCCCAAACTCCATACTTGCAGACGTTAGCGAACTACACCTTATCGGAAGATAAGATGTAGTTCAACATGTGGAGAACGGAGAGATTGAAATCTACATCCTCGGTCGACCTGCGTAGTGCTTAGTCAGCCGCGATATAGATACTAATCACATCCACGAGCCATTCAATCTTGATGTTCAACGCAAGCGTATTCGCTTTCGGCGCCGCCTCTCGGGACACTTCAACATCGGCCGGTTCGCCTGCGACCACTTCGAACGAATGGAAGGTTTTCGCTGGCAGAGTCAGCTCGACCGCTATGTCGTAAACAGGCAGGACATTTTTGATCGGACGGCGCGGAGCCGACGACACATTGATGAGATGAAGCATGAAACCCTTCTCGTTCCCACTGTTGGTACGTGTCAACGAAATCTGCACAGAAGGGGGCGCGTTTGTGACTACGGGATTTTTTCCTTCAAGAAGGTACTCCACGGCGTTTCCTAGAAGCGTGTCGAAGTCGAGATGGCCATGTCTCCTGATATTCCGATCAATATCACCAGGAAAATAGATCGACCGCCCCCTTCCAAACGTATTTTCCACAGCCGTTGTATAGGGAGATTCCATTGACCTGAGCCACGACTTTTCAGGTGGCTGCGGAAAGATGGGCGGTAGATACGTCATTAGGGATTTCGCATTGCTTCCGGCTTCCACCTTCACCAACGGGCATTCCCCCCAATTGGCGGTAAGGTTCGTTCGCTCAAATCCTTGAAGTACCGGATGGTTAGGTTCCGAGACCCATTGATACCCCCAATTTGAGACGTCGATCGAAAGTCCCGTATACGAACAGCCGAATACATCGTTCAGTTCAAAGTCGTCACGTGCTTCGCCCGTCTCCGTGCGGAGAGACGTTCTCCCTGTCGCGAGCACGCGGCCTCCGTCCTTCACGAACGAGCGCACGACCTCGGCGTGATGTTCCGAAAGAAGCTCACCGTTGGGGATGATGAGAAGGGTCTTTCCTTCTAAACTCTCCGGCGTCAGATCTACGTCCAGAACGAAATCGTACTGGATATGCCGATCTTGGAGACATTGCTCAAGCCCGAGCAGATGAGAGAGATAATGATCTTTTGCACGGCCTCCATCATCGCCACGGAAAAAGTTAGTCCGCTTTGAATAGAAAATGGACGTGGTGCACATCGAAGTCTGATTGTGCAACTTGTCATCGTGCCGCTTTATTAACCGGAAAACGTCACCTACTGCGGACTCGTTGCGTCGATCATAGGTCACACCCGGATGCATTCCGTTGAAGGTGCAATCCCAAAGAGACGCACCTGTGCTGATAGCTTGCCACATCCAGATCCGCAACTCTGCTGGTGAGTTTGATACATACCTCAGCTCGTTATCTGTGCCAAGATGTCCGAACAACATTACCGGTGTTTTCTTGGGTGCAAGGGATTTCATGAACTTGCCGAGCATGGAAGGCGCACTAAGCGGTTCATGATTCGAGACAAACATAGGCGTTACCAGAAAGTCCATTGAATCACGGATCTGGTAGATGTCTTGACTCGCATTCAAGTAGTAGTCGTAGAACAATCCCAAAATCTCAGCGCAGAATATTTTGTCCTCTCCGAACGCCTTGATCTCTCGCTGAAAATTTATCAGATGCTTTTCTAGATTCCCGGCCTTCCACGTTCGATACTCATCGTATTTTATGTCCTCGTAGTCACCTCCACGCGGGAGTTCCTTTCCGGTGTCACGCAGATACGCGCTACGGCAACTTTTGCAATAGCACGCACCGTACTGCATCGGCGCGTTCTCCCAGATACCATCAATCTTGTAGTTGCTGAGAAGATATCTACCAAACTCGAAAGCGTGCTCGTTCCTGTACCAGCTCAGATAGCAAGGCATGTAAAGCGGTTCGGGCAAAGCTTTTCCCTTATAGCGGAAGGTATGCGGATCGCCGTTCTCGTCGAGCGCGAACACATCGGGCCGCTGTTCATATCTGTGTCTCTCTACTCCGCGGAAATCAACCCGAGCAATAACTCGAATTCCACGCGCGTGGCACAGTTCCGAAATTTCTCCGAGAATATCTCGCTCTCCGAGCAGCCGGTTATGGTTCTTAAGATCCAACGGATTCTGAAATAAATCGATGATCCCGCCGGCATTGATAACGAAGCAGTTCGCTTCAATGGATTCCAAATATTCAACGACTGCTTTTGCGTCGTATCTCTCAATGTCCGGTTCGCGGAGCACTGTCTGACAAATCCGGAGCTGTCGGTTGAACCAGAGTTGCTGTTCCATCGTCTACTATGCCTCAGAGAAAGTTTAGGAAACTGAAACTGCATCTGCTACCGGGAAACGTGCCTCTTATTTTTAATCGAGGCGTAAAACGTTCGGGTTGGTCGAAATTGCGGGGAATCTTTTAGAGATTAAGGGATCGTGGCCAGGGATTATCAGATCTGGGCCATCTGCCAATTGTTCAATTAGTTCATAGCCTCGTTCAACATCGCGCTCGCTACTGAGAAGTGGAAAAGGATTGCGTGTTCGTATATTCGCCCATAAGTGCGATGCGTCACTGGCCAGTACGAGCCAACCTTTTCGCGTACGTACCCGCACAACCTGCATTCCAGGGGTATGACCTCCGACTAGGTGGAGATAAATACCTGGGACCACCTCATGGTCGCCTTTCAGGAACACGACACGATCAGAATACGTCGCTTCTACGACGTCTTGTACGTGCTTGACCCGATACGGCCGCTGGTTCGCCTTAACGCACATGCATGCACCAACGCAATAGTGCATATCTGCTTCCTGCAGAAGGAAGCGGGCCTTCGGAAAGAAGCCGATGCCGCCAGCATGATCCCAATGCATGTGGGTCAGAATGACGTTCGTAATGTTGTCCGCATTGACGGCCAGATCTTGCAGTAGGTCGCGTGGAGAGGTAAACGGAGCAACATTGGATTGGGCGCCCGCCTCCATGTCGAATCCCGTGTCGACCACAAACTGATGATCGCGGTTCCGAATCAGGAAGACGAAGAAGTCCAAATCACTTACAGCACCACTTACACGATCTGGATAACGGAAGTTCCGCTGTTGGCTCCGGCCCGTTGAACGTGCAAAGCGAAGAGCGAAAACTTCAAAGACAGGAACGTTGGACACTTCTCCTCCTTATTTATCGAAGCGTGACGGGCCGGCGTCTTCATCGAGGATATCGCTGATAGAAGCTTCGGTAACAGGTGTCCTGATCATCAAATACGTGATTACGGCACCGAATGCGCTCATCGCAGCACCAAGCAATAATGTCGCGCGGAATGATCCGGTGATATCCACGGATATTCCTGTGGCCAGAGGGGACAGCGTAGCGCCGATAAAAGCCATGAAATTGAACGTTGTGACTGCCGACCCGACCAAGGCCTTTGGGAACAGGACTGTGGGAGCCGCCCATTGTCCGACGACTATCACCATCAAGAAGAATATTGTCGCGAAGCTCGCAATCACTGCCACATTCGCGGTTGGAGCTAGCGCTACAACAATGTTCGAAAGAGACGCACCCGTAGCACCTACAATCAGCGGCGCCTTTTGACTGTTAAATGGACTCCAGCCCAAGCGCTGCAACCACTCCGAGAAGAACCCTCCCGCGAAGGTCCCCAAAAGCCCACCCAGAAATGGCACTGCGGCGTAGATGCTAGTTTTTCCAGGATTGAAATGAAATTGGGTTTCGAAGTAGAGCGGTAGCCAGCCTGCGAAGATCCAGAACGTCCACCCAGTCGCAAAACTGCCCAGCATAAGCCCCCATGTCGTTTTGAAATGAAACAGTGAACGCCAACGAGGGAACGTAATCGGTCTTGAAGGGCTAGTCATTTCGTCGCCAGCAATCCGAGACCTTTCCTCATCGGTGATCTTCGCTTTCTCAACTTCGCGATATGTAATGAAATAGATAGCTGCGATAAGCATTCCTACCATACCCATGAAGATGAACATCCATCTCCAACCAAATTCGAGCATCAATGGAGTAAGCAGCAACGGAGCGAGCATCGGTCCCAACGGGCTCGCCGAGACATAGCAAGCGCTTGCGAGGGCACGTTTGCGAGGCGAGATCCAACTAGAGACGACCTTCGCGTTGCAAGGAGGAATCGGCGATTCAGCCATGCCAAGAATCAGCCGCGTCAACAAAAGTGGGAAGAACCCTCTTACCAAACCTCCGGCGGCTTCAGCAAGAGACCAGATAAAGATAGCCGGCGGGGCAAGTTTTCGAGGGCCGAACCGGTCGACTAAGAAGCCCGAAGGCATGTTGCAGAGCGCGTAAGTAAGCGACCATACCGACAGCAGAACTCCAATTTGGGTTGCATTGATTGCTAGGTCAGAACGAATTTTCAGCGCGCCAACGCTTATAGTGCTTCGATCAAAGTAGTTGATCAAATTAGCGACGAAGATCAGAAATACATACCAGATTTGCCTGCGTCGAAGTTTTCCCTCTGCAGCGTCGTGAAGTCCGGCGCTTTTTGCGCTTAAATCGCTCACGTCTCGTCTCCTCCTTTTGACGCAAATCCGAGAGTCATTTGACCCAGATATATCTGCGCATTGTATGACCGTGTCTTCCTGGACTACCTGCCTTCTCTTTAGTTACTCGTTCGGTGCCTCTCGTGAAAATGTTTCAACTCACTTCTCGTGCTAATAGATTAGCAATGCAAATTACTATTCTCGATATATCATCGAGGATGAGCGGTGCAACTATAATCAACCCGTGGTAATTAGGAGTGGTTCCGCAGCACCACCATACGGCACGTCGCGATGTCCGTATCGGCGCACACGCAGATTGGCCTGCTCTCCGTGCCCAGCGAATCCTTCGAGCGCGCATAGACGAGAACAGTATTCGCCGACCAATGTCGATGCCTCGTTGGTCAGCACCTTTTGATAGGTACACGTTTTGATAAATTTCCCGACCCACAGGCCACCTGTATAGCGCGCTGCCTTGCGAGTGGGCAGCGTGTGGTTTGTGCCGATCACTTTGTCGCCATATGCAACGTTCGTCCGGGAACCTAAGAAGAGTGCGCCATAGTTGGTCATCCGCTCAAGGAAATATTCGGGGTCCCGCGTCATCACTTGAACATGCTCCGAAGCAATCTCGTCAGCAATACAAATCATCTCATCGTCCGAATCAGCAACAATCACTTCGCCGAACTGGGACCACGATTTTTGCGCAATTACTGCGGTCGGCAAGATAGCAAGCAGCCGTTCAACTTCAACCATCGTTTCTTCGGCGAGCTTTCGAGATGTGGTCAGCAGAATGGCGGGCGAATCAGGCCCATGCTCAGCCTGTCCTAATAGATCGGTCGCACACATTTCTGCATCCACCGACTCGTCGGCGATCACCAGGGTCTCGGTCGGGCCAGCAAAAAGGTCAATGCCAACTCGACCAAACAATTGCCTCTTTGCTTCGGCGACGAATGCGTTTCCGGGGCCGACAACGATGTCGACGGGTGCGATGCTGGAAGTGCCCAGCGCCATCGCTCCAATCGCCTGAATGCCGCCCAGACAGTAAATTTCATCCGCACCGGCCATGTGTTGAGCTGCAACAATTGCGGGAGCCGGCTTCCCGTTGAAAGGTGGCGCGCATGTCACAATACGGGGCACGCCCGCAACACGCGCGGTAATCACTGACATGTGCGCAGACGCCAATAACGGGTACTTTCCCCCGGGCACATAGCAGCCGGCGGCATTGACCGGGATATTGCGGTGCCCAAGAATGACGCCTGGCATCGTCTCGACTTCCACGTCCAGAATGGAATTGCGCTGATGTTTAGCGAAGTTTCCCACTTGCTTCTGAGCAAATTCGATATCCTTAACATCTCGCTCAGAAAGTTGACCAAGGCAATCGTCAATCTCGATTTGCGTCAGACGATAGCTTTTCCGGTCAAGCCCATCGAAGCGGATTGAGAGATCCCGTACCGCAGCATCGCCGCGTGCTTCGATATCTGCAAGCGTCGCCTCTACGATGTCACGAACCTGTTTTGCCGCAGAACGAAGCACTGCCGCTTCGACGCCGCGTTTAAGCCATGTCGCCATGCCAACTCCAGTGCAAAAGTTAGATTAGAAGATACGCTCCTGCATACGTATGCAAACCATTGCGCATTGCATTCGTATGCAGCTCCATGTTTAGGATCTGGCTTCTATGTTTAATATCGAATCACGAACTCGGGATCAGATCTTGAAAGAGTGATCCGGACGGGCAGTTCGAATTCCTCTCCTTATGGCGCCCGGATTTCGCCCGGATTTCCCACCCGGCAACGCACGACGTGGTCGAGTTTTGGCCTTCTTCCGTTTTTCTTACAAACACTCCGACATTTTCCTTAAGCCCTCCAGTGGGGCCATGGAATCTGGGGACGTGGCAATAGTGCATAGGACCGCCTAGGATCGCCTATGATCGCATCGCGTGGTTGCCAAGGTAGTGCCTCCCAGTTCGGCATGGCGTGATTTGTAGTGACGATTACGCTTCGAAGAACGTTGCCGAAACGGTAGGGGGAAGTGTATGAGTTGCCCGCGGGGGCGAGGAAAGACGACTTTTGGCTACCGGATATAAAGAAGCGTTCTGTCAACGTTTACCCTTGAGGCCCGCTTTCCGCGACGGAATGCCAGTAGCTGTAGCCATTCCCGTCGATCACACCCGTTTTGGGTCGACGCGCCGAGTTCCGCACTATGAGTTCGCCAACGACCTCGTCATGAGATGGTGCCTCATGCATTCCGTTCAATTGCGCGAGCACCTTCGAGACTGCTCGTTTGAGCATCGCATCAAGGGGCTGACTAAATGAGGTCAAAGAAAAAATTGGCCAGCTTGCCATTTCGATATTGTCGAAACCCACGATTGATAGATCCGTACCGATTTCATATCCGTATCGTTTGCTCGCGATGCTAATCGCCGCCAAAGCCATGTGATCGTTGGCGCAGAAAATTGCATCCGGCGGCTTCTTCAGCGAAAGGAGTGAGATAACTGCCTCTTCCGCACCCGCTGCCGTGTACTGGCCGACACGCCGCGTGATGTTTCTCACACCCTGCTCTTCAAGATATTCAACGAAGCCCTCCTCTCGGTCGCGACTTGTCGACGAGCCCGGAAGCCCAGCGACATAGGCATAGCGATGGTGTTCTCCTGCGTGCAGAAACGCAGCTATGGTACGCGCCCCGTAGACGTTCTGACCGGTGACAGTAGACACCGCCTCGCTGTCGGTCCTGCGATTCACCATCACGACAGGTAGTCCAATCTGCATGCATTCATCTGCAAATCGCGATGACAACTGGATTGAGATCAAAACAAGCGCGTCCACGCGGTAGCGCAACACATCTTCCAGAATCGGATCCGTTCCTAGCAGTGGATCGCTGGGGAACATCAGCATGCCGTAGCCAACTCTTGAAAACGCCGTTGCCAGTGCATTAAGTGCCGCAAGATAGAATGGGTTACCGTTAGCTGGTACTGCCACGCCGATTAGATGAGAGCGACGCGTAATCAGCGAACGCGCCACGAGGTTAGGCCGGTAGCCTAGTTGGTTCGCCGCTTTCAGGACCCGTTCTCGAGTACCAGGCGATACACTAGCGCCTGGGGTGAATACGCGCGAGACGGCAGATTGAGAAACACCCGCAATCTTAGCGACGTCGTGCGCAGTCACGTCGCGGCGTTTTAATTGAGTGTCAGACATCGTTGGCCGGAGAGGAACATGGGAACGCAGCATGCTGCGGCATCATTTAACAGAGTATGCCTGATTGGCTCAGACAACCGGCCGGATCTTGCAAGGGTCGAGGTATCAGGTCTTTCAGCTATTAAACGTTGGCATGAAGCAAACAGGAGAGCGTAGTGCCCTAAAACGGCTCGCTGCATTCGACGTGGCGGGAGCTGGAAACGTGACTATGGCGCCGGCTTCCGCTTGATCGGGCTGTGTTTGGTTAATGAGGGCGTAAACAGTCAATTCTGTTGCGTCGTGCCTAGCCTCGTCCCGTGCTCTTTCTCGATCGTCTTTCAACGCGACCCACAGCGCAACAATGGTCGCAGCGGCGGTCGCCAAAGAGCCCAATATCGTCCATACGTCCGGCGCGGAATGACTACCTCGAATGATGTTGGACGCGACTTGCGCAAGCAGTCCAACCAGAAATATCGCGCAAGACGCTCCCACAAAGTCCCAAATCGTCGTGCGCATCACCGTGGGGGGTGCGGCTAAAATCTTGGCCTGGCGTTGCCACGCGGTTCAGGCTGTGGCGTCGCGCACCGCGCTCGCCTGAAGTCCGGCAAGCTGGGCGAGCGCATCGGCCGCGCGCTCGAACGGTACGAAGATGTGATCGTGGAACGCAGCAGCAACGACGTTGCAACTGATGCTCGCCTTTGTCAGTGCCTGCGCCACCGCAGCGGTCAGCCCCACCGCCTGCAGATCGGAATGGACGGTCAACGTAATCCAGGCTGCCCGGAACAGCACGGGCAGTCCCTCACGCAGAGCCGTTACTTCATCGACTATGACCGTCATCCCCTCGCGCTCACGAAAGGTCGCCACGGGCATGAAACGCGAAACGTCCGTCCCCGCCTGCACCGAGGAAAAAACGTAGGCGCCGTCATTCAACTCGGGTTGCATCGACGCCAGCAACTGCTCAAGGTTTGAAATCGGTTGACTCACTATGTCCCCTCAGCCATATGAACGTTAGCCTGGGCATCCTTGCCGACGGCCGGCAGCAGGATGCTCGCATTCGCATCGGTTAAAATTGTCACTCATAGTACGTGTCATCATAGAGCGTGGCCCCAAACAGGTCAAATCCGTACGCTTCGATATCTTCACGTTCGAGATGTCGATGCAGTACGACCCCCTTGCCCTCTTTGGAAAACGCCTGATCGAGCTCCGGAAGGCGCGTGGCTGGTCACAGGAGCGACTTGCGCTCGAAAGTGGCCTCGCGCGGTCGTACATTGGTGGCATCGAACGCGGTCAGCGCAATATCGCCCTCTATAATATCTGCGTGCTCGCCGCCACACTCGGGGTTTCACCCGCTGCCCTGCTGGATTTTGATGGCTACGCCAGTTCGTAACCGAAGCTGCCCTCTGCTCACTCGCACCGGTACCCGCAACTCCGTCATGGCAGCAGAAAGACCACTGACGCATCAATCGATCACCTCAGCACGTCACCTGTCTACCGTCCCACTCTCCGTGATACATCATGACAAGTCATGCGGAAAATCCGTCCATCGTGATATTAATATGGATTCCTTATTTTTTGATCTAACCGAATCTTGATTTCTGCCCGGCGTCGCCTATGATGCGTAGGTGAAGTTGCCCGCTGGAGCCCATCCAGCATCCTTTGCCGTACCGTCGCTTATGCGACTCCTTTTGCGGTTGTGCTTCGTCCCACTGTCTGGACCACCGCAGGTCAGTTGACCCGAAGCTTCCTTGCTGACCCGTCTGGGGAATTGTCATTCCCCGACACGGGCACTGGCGATTCCCTTTTTTCGTTTCTGGAGAATCGTCATGAATCAGTCTGTCGAACCCCGCAAGTATTTCGATCTTCACCTGCGCGGCCTCGGGTATCTGTCCCGCGTTCGCGATGTCACTGCCCGAGGCAATGGCCGCAGCAAGGCCAAACCCTTTCTCGCTTGTGCGATCTCCGCATTTCATGGCGATCCAAACGTCGAAAACGGCATCGTCTACCTGCCCCTTGACCTGATCGTCTCCGGCGAAAAGGCGAAGGATGCAGTCCGCTCCGTCATGGATGATGCCAACGATCCCGATGTGAAAGTCCTCGCCGCTTTCCGCTCCGGCGACCACTATATCCGCACGTTCGAGCGCACCGGCAACCGCGCTGGCGAAACGGGCGCCGTCCTCAAGGGACGCCTCCTCAAGCTCTTCTGGATCAAGGTCGACGGCCAGGAGGTGTATCACGACGAAGGCGACGACACCGAAGCCGGTGCCGACACCTCACGCGAGATCATCGACGGACACGAGATATCGCAACAGCACGACGATCACGACACTGCGTCTGCCGTGGAACAGGTCAGCGACCATGACACCGGATCGTCCAGCGAGAACGCTCTGGCAACCGGCCGCTCCGCACCTCGCGCCAACCGTTATCCCCCACTGCGCCGTCAGGGCAACGGAAACGTCCGCCAGCCTGCTGCCGGTAACAGCTAAACAGTTGCTCATCGGGCCTGGCCCGACCCCGGAGGATGAAGCGGATGTGGCGAATCTATAGCCCACGTCAGAGTTAACATGGATGCGCAGCGGCATAGAAGGTCGGCGTAGGGGAATGGTGCCCTGAGCCCGTTAAACAGTTGGACCCGCAGCCCTGCGCGCACCCCGGAATGTGACGGCGGGCAGTTATGCCCCCAAGCACGGTTACCAGAATTCGATCACGAGGGCTGCTGCCGCTGCCATCAATCTGGCAGGAGGTACCATGCAAGTTCTCTATCCCCGCTGCGCCGGACTCGACGTGCACAAGGACACCATTGTGGCCTGCGTGCGCTGCGTGTCTGCCCCGCAGCATCGCGAAGTGCGCAGCTTCGCTGCCACCACGAGTGGACTGCTCGAGCTCAGCGACTGGCTTGCGTTGTATGGCTGCTCGCACGTGGCCATGGAAGCGACCGGCGTCTATTGGAAACCGGTCTGGCACATTCTCGAAGGGCGCTTCGAGCTGGTCCTGGCCAATGCCCGCCACATTCGCAACGTTCCTGGACGCAAGACCGACGTCAACGACGCGACGTGGATTGCCGATCTGCTTGCGCATGGCCTGATTCGCTCCAGCTTCGTGCCACCCGCTGCCACCCAGGAGTTACGCGATCTCACACGTACGCGCAAACAACTCGTACGCGAGATCTCCCAGCACAGCCTGCGCATCCAGAAAGTGCTCGAGGACGCCAATCTCAAGCTCAGCAGTGTGCTGTCAAACGTGCTCGGCTGCAGTGGCCGCGCCATGCTCGAGGCCATCGTCGCCGGTGAAGACAATCCCGAGCGGCTCGCCGCACTGGCTCAAGGCAACGCACGCAAGAAGGCGCCCGAACTGCGCGAGGCACTGCGCGGCCGCATTACCGCTCACCATCGGACGCTACTGAAACTTCATCTGGAGGTCATCGACGCCCTGCAACACACCCTCGCTGAACTGGACGCGACCCTGGGAAAAGCGCTGGCGCCAATCCGGCAATGTGTCCGCTTGCTGAGCACTATCCCTGGCGTGAGTGACGTGACCGCCCAGGTCATCCTTGCCGAGGTCGGCGCTGACATGACGCGCTTTCCTGATGCCGCCCACCTGATCTCTTGGGCAGGTCTCTGTCCGCGCAATGATGAGAGTGCCGGCAAGCGCCGCAGCACCCGTGTGCGCAAAAGCGGCACATGGCTGAAGACCGCGCTCGTTACCGCCGCATGGGCCGCCGTTCGGGTGAAAAGTACCTATCTGCATGCCCAGTTCCTGCGAATCAAGGCAAGACGCGGCCCCAAGAAAGCCATCCTCGCCGTGGCCGCTTCTATGCTCACCGCCGCGTGGCACATGCTATCCGGCGGGGTCGTTTATGCAGACCTCGGCGCCGAATACTTCAGCAGGCTCGACACCGGAAAAACCATCCAGCGCCTGCTCAAGCGGCTTGCCGACCTCGGCTACCACCCTCAGCCGGCTGCTTCATCATGAGCGCTTCTTACCAGCCCCTCACGTCCCCTGCTCCATGCAGGGGCTTCACCTTCACGCCGGGCCGTATCGCCGGCTTTCCGGAGCGACGCACTGCGCACCGCTCCGGAAAGTCGGTGTTCACCTATAGACTGTCGCCCGGGCCCACGGTGGCCCAGTTACGCCGTGCCGTTTGTGCCGGACTGATCGTACCGGTCCAGAGCGGAGCCTGGCGGCTCGCTGCCTGCCAGGCGTTATCCGTGATTCACCCTTCTGGTCAATGACGGATAACCGTTTCACTGCCGGCCTGCCAGTTGCAGGCCCGTCCGTCGTCACGTCAGGCGACACGTTTTGCAGTCCTGTCCGGTGCCTCTGTCTGCGCGACTGCACCTGGTGAATCTGCCAGGCCTGGATTCCTTCTCCCCGTTGGGGCGTTCGCACGCCCCAACGGGCCCGGATGCCCCTTTTTTTCTTCAAGGAGCATTCAATGTCCATCCTGCAATCTGCCTGTTCCCGTCCGTTACGGAGATATCCGGCGGTCTTCTCCCTCTCTTCGGGAGCATGACCATGGGTATGGACGTCATTGGCCGCTCGCCAGTTTCCAGCACAGGCGAATACTTCCGCAACAACGTCTGGTGGTGGCATCCGCTCTGGCAATACTGCGAACTGATCGCACCCGATATCATCCCGCGAAACAATCTGGGACATTCCAACGACGGCTGGGGACTCGACCACCAGGCTTCCGCCGCACTGGCCACCCGTCTGGATTCAGCTATCTGCAAAGGGCATACAGCAGCTTACGCGCAGGCAAGGGAAACGCATCTCGCGTCCCTGCCGGCGGAATCCTGTCCTATCTGCGGTGGCTCCGGCATGCGCGCCGAACCACCCGCTATTGGTCCCGGAACACTGACCTGCAATGGGTGCAACGGGATGGGCCACCGGCCCAATTTCGAAACGAACTATCCGTTCAGCGTCGAGAATGTGCGCGAGTTCATGGCATTCCTTCGCGACTGCGGTGGCTTCCGGATCTGCTAGCCACCACTGCAGTGCCTGGCGAACCCGGACCTGCATCCGCGCTTGCTGCACCGATGGTGTTCAACCCACGCAGGGAATGTGCTTCCCCGCCGGAGCAGTCGTCCTCCACTTCTTCCTGGAGGAAATCATGAGTCAGGTCCCGATTCCCTCTCCCGCTGGGGCGTTCGCACGCCCAACCGGCCCGGATGCTTTTTTTCAGGAAACGTCCGATGCCCACCCTGCAATCCATCACGCCCTGTCCAGCACGACATTCCTGGCCGCTCACACCAACTCTGCAGGCGTGACCATGGGTATGGCTCCATCGGTCCCAGTCCCGTTTCCGGGACAGGCAGATATCTGCGCGAAACAGGATGCCTGCACGAGACATGACAACGGCCGGATGACCTAGCAAGTCCAGTATTACCCATCTTCGAATCGCCCGATGCCTGCAACGCATCGAGCTCCTTCAACCCTTCAAGAGAGCAAACCATGAAACATCCAGTACAGCCCCGCGACCCCTCTTCGGATCGCCGTGATGAGATCAAGCAGGAACTCGCCGGATATGGCTACCGCATCGAGTATGACGCCGGAGCCATCCCGGGCGAAGCGCACAACCTCATCAGCCTCGACACGGGAGAAGCCGTCGACGACGTGCCCGAACCAATCGCGCAACTGGCAGCGGAATGGTCGCAACTGACCGACGACCTGGAAAACCCCTGATACCAGCCCACGTGCCGATTGCCACTGTGACTGCCACATCGGGAGTCTTTCGACTACAGACTGACCTTCACATTGGCGTTTATGCCGTTCAACCCACGCGGGGAATGCGTTCCCCGCCCGGGAAACCGTCCTCCGCATCTTTCTGGAGGATGTCATGAATCAGACTGCTGAAACACACACCATCTCCGCCACCCTCGTGCCCGAGGAGTGTCGCATGGAGATCCTGCCGCGCTACTTCGGCAAACACATGATCCGCGGCGAAATTGCCGTCTACACCGCGATGGAATCGCTTTGCGATACCTATCGCGGAGGATTCTGGGACTATATCGAGCTATCCAACGACGCGTTCTACATGGCACCCCGCCTGGATGGTCCGCTGACCATCTGTTGCGATGGCAACGGCTATGCCGGCGAGATGAGCAACGACGCGGCCGGCATCGTAGCCACGCTCTTCGCACTCAACGCACTGGCGTGGTCAATGGAAGACACGACCTTCACGGAACTCTACGACCGGCTGCTGGCTTTCGTGCCGTCTCATCCCGAGGCGCGCGAGATATTTGCAGCTATCGACTGACGCCCGGCCATTCCCTCACTCCTTGCGGAACGCAACCCGCAGGGGAGCGTCTCCGCACTATTCACGGAGACAATCATGTCAACCTGTGCGCTTCTTGCCCCCCGGTCACGCGGCACGCAAGACGTTTTTCGCAAACCTGACACGCTGGGCCACGCGGCAAACTGGCCTGATGAGGACAGCGATTCACTGCAGCCGGCTTTTGAGTGTCACGACGGGCGATCGCTGCCGCGCCATACCGACCGGAATGTCAATCTTCCCGATGGTCTTTATCTGGGACTCTTCAACGGCCGCGATACAGCGTTCACCGCATCGCCTGCATGTGGGTTCGACGGCCCGCTGATCGGCCGGCTGCGATACTGCCACACGGTCGAGGCGCGCGAAATAAGGCTCGAATTTCTCGATCCGTTCGAAGGCCACAGGTTCTTTCCCGACATGGAGGTGATCACCGGACCTGACGGCCACGTCCCTACAGGCAGGATCACGCTACCCATCCAGCCCGGCCTCAGCTCGGGCGCGATCGTGTTCGATGACCGGTACTTCGCCGACTGGACAGTTTTCATCATCAGCTCAGTACGGACCGTCATCGGTCGTGACCTCCGGTCGCAGCAACGGGTGTGACCGCGGTCCTGCCGCTGACTCACATCCCAGCACCGGTTCAACGGTGCATTCCCCGCGGGGCATCGTACCCGCCCCGGGACGATGCCCCGCTTCACTTCATGAGGTGCATCATGGGATGGCTCTTTGGCCATGGGCAGACGCGTTCGCAACTGATCGATCGCCTGACCCGCAATGAGGAACACAACGGCACAACGCACCGCTGCCTGCGTCACTGCACCAGCGGCAATGTGCTCTGGACCGTATGGGAAATCACTCGCCCCGCAGAAGCGCCTTTCCGCTATATCGGCTGCGATCTGCTTGCATGCGATAAAGGTTGCGACGGCTGGGGCTACAAGGACATGTGCGAGGAAATGGAACCCTTCCATTACTCGTGTCCGCTGGCCTACCTCGACATGGTTCCCCCTGCTGCGCCTGAATGGCGCGAACAGGTCCGAGCCTGGCACGCCGCACGTTCACGCGCACTCGCGCCGGGCGACATCCTGACGCTCAGCGGGCTGTCGATCAGCGAGGCCATGGTAGTCGGCCGGCGTCAGCGCACGTGGATTGTCGAAAGCGATGGCCGGCTTTTCCGGTTTCCACCGCGACTCTTCCGTCACATCGTCGAACAGCGACGCGCGAATCAACCCGTCGCGTCATCCGTAGCGTAGTTCGTATCGAACGCCTGGCACACACGCCGGACGTCATTCCCTTGCGCATCCGATCTTTCCAACCGGCGGGACGCCATGCCCGTCAGGGACGATCCCGCCTCACTTCGTGGAGGCATCATGATTTCCCTCTCCGGCACGCTCGACGTGCGAACCATCAAGGGCAGTAACGGCCCGTTCCAGGTCGGTGAACTCACGACGTCTGTCGGCGAGTTCAAGGTCAAGGACAAGCTCCTCGAGCAGTTCGAGCCCGGAGCCTACACCGGCACCTTCCTCATCGACAAGATCTATCCGCACAGCTACGTGTGGTACGGCAAGGTCACCGTCGAGATCCGCGCGAGGCTCGCCGACGTGCAGCTCGACAACGACGAGCCGTTCAGCGAGACAGGACAGACGCCCGCCTCGACCGAACCGGACCCCGCCGATGAGGAACGCACACCGGGTACGGCTACAACGGCGCCCACCGATGAAGCCCCCGTCACCGCTCAAACAGGAAGCGACTCCGGTGAACTGTATCTGCCCGACCTCTTCGGGACTGAACTGGCCGATGCCATCGTCGCCGGTGACCCTGTGAAACTCGATCCGACCGTCGACCGCGCAATGCTCCGTCGACAGCGCGACCAGCTTCGCGCGTTCGGCTATGCGTTGCAGGCCTCCACCCAGACCTGGCTGAAAGCCTGAGTCCTTCCAGTTGCGGCGCGCCGGGTCTTCCAGACCAGCGGCTCGCCCTGCCTCTCCAGGAGATTCAACATGGCCCTGATCTTTCCCCGGCTCGCCAGAAATTTCGTGAAGAATGGCTATTTCCCGACCGATGCCGTCACGCTCGGACGGATCATTCCGGCTCTTGCATTGGCCGATCCCGATCGGCCCGCCCGGCTGCTTGACCCTTGCTGCGGCGAAGGCGCCGCGCTGCACGACCTGAAGGATGCACTCGCAGGATTCCCTGTGGCACCCGACACCATTCGCGCATTCGGCGTCGAATATGATCGCGAGCGTGCGTGGCACGCGAAGGAAGTCCTGGACACCGTAGCGCATACGGACGTCCACGACATGTTCATCACCGCACGCAGCATGGGGCTGCTGTTCCTCAACCCACCGTACGGTGACGTCGTATCGGACAAGGCACAGACGGGCGAGCGCCAGCCCAATCGCCTCGAGAAGCTCTTCTATCTGAAGACGGTCCCGTGGCTCGCATTCGGCGGTGTGCTCGTGCTGATCGTGCCGCATTACGTGATGGATCGCGAATTCGCCACGATGATCGCGCGCAACTTCAGCCACGTCGAGGTGTTCCTTGCGCCCGACCAGACGTTCAAACAGATCGTACTCTTTGGCATCAAGCGCAGAGCGGACGGTGTCGACAGCGCAATGGCGACACGACTCGCGCGCATCACCGAAGGCGAGTTGCCACCGGAGTTGCCTGAGCACTGGACCGCGGCTCCTTACCGCATTCCTTCGACAACCGGCGAACATGCGTTCATGTCCACGCGGATCGACGCGCCGCAGCTCGAGCATGAACTGGCGCGGCTGCAGAACGCCACGCTCTGGCCGCAGTTCGCCACGATGTTCGCGTCGAAGGCGGTGGTGCCGCGCCGCCCACTACGCGACCTGTCTGACTGGCACCTTGCCCTGGCACTTGCGGCCGGACAGATCACCGGTGTGGTCACCGGCGCTGACGGCACGCGCTTGCTCATCCGCGGCGACACCATCAAGCAGAAGGAGCAGGAAATCCAGATCGAGGAAACCGACAAGGGCGACATCCGGACCACGATCCTGATGCGCGACCGGTTCGTTCCGACGATCGCGGGCATCGACTTCACACCGGGCCCGAACCTCGGCCGTATTGTCACGATCCGGTGACGCGAATCACTTAATGCGGATCACTTCTCCAACCCTGCGGAGCCTCGCCCCGCAGGAGCGGGTTCCGCGCTGACAGGACACGCACCATGACTGATACATCCCTCACTGGACAGCCTCTTCCCGCCTTCATGGTTGGCTACAACCTTGATCTCACTCACCGGGTCGTTGTCGGAATCCGGGCAGCCAGCGCCGACGCGGCCCGTGCTATTACACACGCTGCGTTTGACGCAGGCACGCTATGGGAAGACACGGCCGACCGCCCACTGCTCTACGACAGCGATGAAGAAATCGATGGGCAAACCGTGCAGTTCGACGCAACGCCGGTTACGACCTGGCCGACGGCCCACGAATCCGTTGCCACATCAAGGCTGCGGACCGCTGCGCCACGCCTGCTCACACTGGCTCGCCTTGTCGATAACCGCCTGCCGCTGGAATCGACGATCGCAACGTGGCATCCGGAAGCGCTGTTGACAATGACACTCACGGTCGGACAGGTGCGTGAGCTTCGCGCGCTGCTGGCACAGCTGGCTGCCTGTTGACCAGCCTATCCTCTTTTCAATCCCGTATGCGCCCTGTTCGGGCGCTTTCCCGGACCGTCGAAACCGACGTTCGGGGAAAGCGGCTCCCGCTACCCCTTGCCACGCCCTTACCCCCGCTGGTCGGCCGGCAGCCGACCCGTCGTCGCCCGTTACGCGACACCTTCCGCAGTATCGACGCAGCTTCCTTCCGGCGCCTTCGTCTGCGCGGCTGCGACTTCCTTCGGGAAGCCCCGGAACTTTCCTTCAACCCGCCCGGGCCAGCACCCGGTGGGTGCCCCGGACATTCATGCAGGAGCACCCTATGCTGTATCCCGTCAAGGAACTGCAGGACATCTTCGCCGATGCCTGCGTGCGTGCCCCCGGTGGCGAACTTGCCTTCATTTCCGTCTTCGGTCGTGACGGCGCCGTCCAGCAACTGTACGCGTCGCTGCACCTGGGCATCCAGGAAGGCGGTATCCGCCAGATCACGCTGCTTGATCCAGACAGCAGCCAGGCGCTGGCCGTTGTTCCCGTCGGCGATCCCCGACGGCTGGACAAATACAGCGGTCGCCTGCCGAAGGACAACCTGTTCGGCAATCTCGTCCATACGTGGATCTATGACGAATCGCTTCTGAACCCGTCGAAAGCAACCGGCTCAGCCTGGTTGCTGGTCGACCGTGAAACGCAGGCGCATGACGTCGAGTCACTCGAAGCCCGCACCTGGTCGCTGATCGAACAACTCAGCCCGATACCGCTTCTGCCGCACTGGCGCAAACGGGTTCTCGACACGCTCGGGGACCAGGTGACAGGCAATCTGGATCAGACATCCCATGCGCCCATCGGGCGTATCCACGCCTCCCGGATCGTACTTCCTGACTCGTTCGGCGAAGCGATCTCCGGCTTCGTTCGCGACGGCTCACTCGGGCTCGACTGACTCACCCGTGTCCGATTACGGACACGCAACCGACCTGGCAGGTCTTCAGTTGCACCTGCCATCCACCTAACCGTGCGGGACATCCGGCTTCCCGCACGGGAACCGTCGCGCCCGCACCTTCCGGAGACCCATCATGGAAGCTGTGCAATCCGATGTCGTCGACAGCAATGTCATATCCGATGAAATCCCGTCGGACACCCAACCTGGTGATGTAATCGCCCTGCCAGAGTTCATCTCGAACTTCGGAGCCGGACTGCTCGACGCCGTGCGACAGCAGAATCCGTCGATCTACGACGGCCAGCGTCCATCACGCTGGGACGCCCTGCTCGACGGTCTCTCCCGTCAGCCATTCCCCGCGCAGCGCGAGGTCATTCACGCGATCACGACGCTGCTCACACAGCACGCACCGGGCGGCGTCATCAATGCCGAAATGGGAACCGGCAAGACGCTGATGGGCATCGGCGTCGCCGTCCTGCTTCATCACTGCGGTTTTCCGCGCACGCTCGTTATCGCGCCACCCCACCTTGTCTACAAATGGCGACGTGAAATCAGGACCACGGTACCCGGCGCGCGCGTCTGGATCCTCAATGGCCCGGACACACTGCGCAAGCTGCTCCAGTTGCGCGTGATGCGCTCGAAACCTTCGGTGCCGGAATTCTTCATTCTCGGTCGCGTTCGCATGCGGATGGGATTCGACTGGAAGCCCGCCTTCGCACGCCGTGTCGCCACACTCGATATGGAAACCGATGCGGTCACGCGCGTCTTTGCGTGCTGTCCTTCATGCGGTGAATTCATCTGCGATGAGGACGGCAATCCGCTGACGCCTACCCTGGCTCGCCCCGCACTCAACGAAAAACGGCGTGCATGCAGTTGCGGCGAGAGGCTGTGGACCCTGGCGCCCAAAGGCCAGGGCACCCGGTCGATGCGTGAGCTGGTCAAGGGCGCATTGCTGCAGATGCCCACGGTCGGCGAGAAAACCGCCGAGCGCCTGCTCTCACGTTTCGGCGAATCGATGCTCGCTGACATGCTTCAGGACAATGTGTTTGAGTTCATTAACCTGATGGACGACAGCGGCGAACTCGTGTTCTCCGACCGGCAGGCCAGACGCATGGAGCGGGCGCTGGCCCACACCGAAATCTCGTTCGGCCAGGGCGGCTATCAGGCCTCGGAATTCGTGAAGCGCTATCTGCCACAGGGCTACTTCGGTCTGCTCATCGCCGACGAAGGCCACGAATACAAGAACGAAAACTCCGCCCAGGGCCAGGCCATGGGTGTCCTCGCCCGCAAGGCGTCGAAAACCCTGCTGCTCACCGGCACGCTGATGGGCGGCTACGCCGACGACCTGTATCACCTGCTCTATCGCCTGAATCCGGGCATGCTGATCGAGGACGGGTTCAATTACAACAGCAATGGCTCGATGGCCGCCGCCACGATGGCGTTCATGCGCGAGCATGGCGTACTCATCGACATCCACAAGCAGGTGGATGAAGGTTCGCACCGCACGGCGAAGGGCGATCGCAGGAGCGTCTCGACCGTAAAGGGTCCGGGCTTCGGCCCCAAGGGCATCATGCGATACGTCGTGCCCTACACGGCCTTCCTCAAGCTCTCGCAGATCGGCCAGAACGTCCTGCCGCCGTACGACGAAGCCCTGTTGCCGGTCGCGCTCACCGACGAGATGGCAGCCGCCTATCGAACGCTCGAATCGACGCTCACATCGGAACTGCGCGCCGCCCTGCGCTGCGGCGACAAGAGCCTGCTCGGCGTGGTGCTGAACACGCTGCTCGCCTGGCCGGAATGCTGCTTTCGTCCGGAACTCGTTCGGCATCCACGCACAAAGCGGATTCTCGCCAGCGTGCCTGCCTTGCTGCGCGACGATCAACCCGGACCGAAGGAAGCGGAGCTGTTGCGGCTTGTTCGCGGCGAACTGCTGAACCGCCGGCGCACGCTGGTCTACACGACCTACACCGGCACACGTGATACGTCGGTGCGACTGAAGAATCTTTTCGACGCAGCCGGTGTCCGGGCATCCGTGCTTCGCGCAAGCGTCCCTGCTGAAAAGCGTGAGGACTGGGTCGCCGACCAGCTGGAGCGTGGCGCCGAAGTCATCATCACGAACCCCGAACTGGTCAAGACCGGGCTCGATCTGCTCGAATTCCCGACCATCGCTTTCCTTCAGTCCGGATACAACACGTACACGCTCCAGCAGGCCGCGCGCCGGAGCTGGCGTATCGGCCAGACACTCGATGTCACCGTGCGTTTTCTTGCCTATGAAGGTACAGCGCAGATGCGGTGCCTCAAGCTGATGGGCCAGAAGATTGCCGTCTCGCAATCGACTTCCGGCGACATGCCCGAGTCCGGTCTCGACATTCTCAACCAGGGCGGTGAAAGCATCGAGGTCGCTCTCGCCCGTCAGCTCGTGAATCAGGAATAACCAGAAGCACTGGCTCCGCTACCGCCGTCGGCCTATATGAATCGGCGGACGCAGCGGTACTTCCCTTACCCGCATGCGGGCCAACAGCCCGCTTCGTTCTTTCCCAAACTGGAGGTCATCACCATGATCTGTTTCAACGCTTCTGATCTGCGTCCGGTTCTCATCGAAGCCCGTACGCATGCCAGCCCCGTTGTCCTCGTCAAGGACCAGGGCGTGTACATGCTGTCAGAGAAAAGTGACGCCCCTGATAACGGTCAGCCGCGACTCATTGCGTACGCCGTCGGATGCAACCCCGACACGGTGCCATTTGATGAGTGGTGGCACCGCTCACGCGGGGAGTTCGGCGGTGACGATTTTGTGGAATACCTCGATCAGGACAGCGCCATCTTTGACCGGGTTATCGACGACGGATGGAACCTGGAAATCCGGGCGGACGCAACCTGCCTTTATATGAATGCGGTCGAACCGTGAGCATAACCCTGATCATTGCATCGGGTCTGGTTGTTGAAGAAGTCCCACGCTGCCCCTGTTCTCGCAAGAGCCAGGGGCATTTTCTCGTCTGTGCGTCGGGCAGGTACGCGCTGGTTGCCGATGAATCTCCTAAGATATAGACGCATACCAGAACAAACTCCAGCACCGGCGATGACATGATCCAGTCGGTGCAGTTGGCCGGCAGCGCGATTCATCACTGCGATGACACCCGCCATCGTCGCATCGCCGCGTGCTGACCATCATGCCAAATGTTCCGCTTTTGTCGTCGCTTCGCGCCATAGTTGTGCGTCATGCGGCAACACCACCCGGGCATAGCACCCTCGCAGCCTGCACCGGAACGATGGTCGCAGTATTGGTCTGGTATCCCGGGCATCACGCTCTCATCCTGCTTGTGCTGCCAGCCGCATGGTCAAGGCTCCGTGGTCGCGTGACCGGCTTTGCGATCTGGGCGAGTTATTACCTGATGGGTGCCCGCGACATACCGATCGTGTGCGAACGGTTCTTTGCCGACTACCAGGAATTGACACGGCTCACCGCCCTTGCGCTCGGCGTAGTGTTCTGGCTGCTGCAGGCCATCGTGCTTGCACTCCCGTGGATGATACTGAAGCCCGGTCCGGCGGCATCAGCATGGAGCCATGCGTGGCGTACGGCGCTGGCGACAGTAATCGTCACGATTCCGCCAATCGGCATCATTGGATGGCTGTCGCCCGTACACGTGGTGAGCGCGCTGTACCCCGGCTGGCAACTTGCGGGCATGGCCCTCGGTATGGTCACGTTGTGTGCAATCACCATGCCTCGATATAGCCCCAAGGCATGGCTCGCATGTGCTGTTCTCGCTGCACTGTCTGTCTGCGCTCATTGGCAATGGACGCAGCCCGCCGTGCCTGTCGGATGGAAGACCGTGGACACAGCGCTCGGTCGCTTCGATCAATCAAGCTACTCATCACTCTACGCGCGGACCATCCAGCTTCAGGTAATCGTTCGGCGAACGTTCGCAAGCGGTGCCGGCGTGGTGATCCTGCCCGAAGAGATCGCCGGTCTATGGCGCCCGGCCATGTCGCTCTGGTGGCGTCCCGACATCGAACACATGCGAGCGGCGGGACAGACGCTCGTGATCGGAATGGATATTGGTGTAACAACGACGCCCTTCCGGTACACCGACAGCGCGATTATCACAGGTGCGGAACGTGGCCGGATGGACAGCCGGCAACCCGTGCCGGCCGCGCTATGGAAGCCCGGCGGACAGACCAGCGCAATCAGGGGGAGCGTGGATCAGCCTTATCTGACGATCGCAGGCCGCCGTGTTGCCATGTCACTCTGCTATGAGGATCTGCTGTGGTGGCCGCATTGGCGAACGCTACTGGACAGACCCGACGTCATCGTCAGCCAGTCGAATGGCTGGTTTGATGCAGACCTCGCCGTTGCGGGAATCCAGCAGCAGAGCATCGCATCGGTGGCGCGCCTGGCAGGCGTTCCGCTACTGCGCGCCACGAACAGATGACCGGACCGCTTATTTGCCGGCGCCGTTCACGGCATCCTTGAATGCCTTGCCCGCGGTGAACTTCACCGTCTTCGCGGCAGCAATGCTGATCTCCTCACCGGTCGCCGGATTGCGGCCTGTACGGGCAGCGCGGCTCCCCTGACTGAATGAACCGAAGCCGACCAGTTGCACAGCATCGCCCTTGACCACCGCGTTCGTAATCGCTCCAATGACGGCATCGATGGCCTCGCCCGTGACGGCCTTGCTCGCGCCCGTCGACGACGCGACGGCATCAATCAGTTCCTGCTTGTTCATGTATGGATTCCTCTGTCGATGAATACGATGGCCCGCCCGCTTGCCAGAAACGGCTACCTCGGCAGTGACGGCTCTAATGCAAGCGCGTACCGTACCGCGAAGCAGGCAGACCGCGCAAGCCCCCGCTCCGCACTGCCGGGAAACGTGACGAGAGCAACAAGCACAGAAGAAGATCTGCATCGCTAACGGCATGCCCTTGCTTGCACAGAAAAAGCCCGGACAGTGACGGCACGAACCCTGGTCCTATTGATTTCGGTTCAGATATCTCTTTCATCGACGTCATCTGGCGCGATCAGGCGCGCCGCGAGGAGGTTGCGCAGCCACTGTGCAACGTACCGATGGTGCTCGTTGTACCAGGCGGTCTGGCATGTCGTCGTCATGTTCCGCTCGCGCGAGGCGTTCGCGCTGCAACGAAGCATAGGTAGGATTCAGCTCACAGCCCACGAAATGCCGCCCGAGTTCCGCAGCCACTGCCGCCTTCGTGCCACTGCCTATGAACGGATCGAGCACCACGTCATCGATGCGGCTGCCAGCGCAGCATGCAACGTCGCGCGATTTCCGGTGGCATCACAGCCAAATGTGCACCACGATAGCCTGCCGGTGCAACAAACCAGACGTCGCGCATCATCACCGGCCGCGTCGCCGCCTGTTTGTCCCTGGCGCATCGTTCGTTAAACCCAACATACAGGTGCGAATGTCCGTGCTGTTTGTCGGAGACGATTCCCCTGCGGCCATCACGCGTCGTCCAGCGATGTTCGCCACGGCTTCCGGTCACGGCCCGCATCGGACGGGCCACGCGCGTACCACCGTTTGCGCGATAACTGCGGGCCTGCGCCTGTACATCCTGTGCGAGAAGAACGAGTGTCGATTCGCGCGGTGGCGTCCTGATCGCATCGAAGTCGCTGTAGTACCGTGCCCGCCTGGACAACAGGAACACATACTCGCAAAAAGAGGTCGGACGATCGAGTTGGCTACCGGGCATCCCATTGGGTTTCGCCCAAATGATCGCCGAGCGCAGATACCACCCGTCGTCTCGCAGCGCAAACACCAGCATCCAGGGAGTTCCGATCAGATCCTTCGCCTTCGGGCCACGCGAAACCGCGCTGGCGCGCCCCGCCCCCCTGGACCGGTCCATGTTTGCGTCCACCGAGCGTGCTGGAAACCTGCCAGGCGCGGGTTCCCTGATCCGCGGGGCCTTGTTCAGCTACTCTCGGATGACGGCGATAACGGCGTTCGTGGCAAGAAGCAACTGCCGTCGATCCTCGAGGATCGCGTTTTCTTCCATTTCACGCGCACTGCGCTGATCGCCGAGCATGACGAGGAGCAGAACAAGTACCGGCGCCGCGTCGTGAAGGTCGCTATCGATCAACACTTTGCGTACGCGTTCATGCTGCTCAACGTTGCATGGACGCGCGCACGGCACGACGTCCTTCGTATTCGCCGATGAGGTAGATGAACGGCCTGCGCTCGAGGTAAAGGGGGAGGTTGCGGTGAATGACATTCTCAGCCGTATCCTGTACGAAAGAGACGACGCCGGTACGTCCACATGCGCGGGCTGCGCGTCCTACGACGCGTCTCGGACAGTGCATGGACCGATATGTCGCCGTGCGCGCGAACGACCCGGCATGCGCACTGTTTCTAGCCGAGGCTGAGGTACACTGCGCATCTCATCTGCGTTCTGGATTGGTGCTCGAATGTCGCAGAGCGACTGTAAAACAAGTCCCAATCGTCCTTGCGCCGGTCAGCCGATCTGAAGATTCTATGCTATTTGAATCGAATCCAACTCCAGCAGATAAGGCCGCAATGCAGGCCATCGACGACCTTGTAAACGCAAAAAAGCTCAGCGACGTGAAAAAGATCTGCAAGAAGGCAGTGATTACGCAGACCGCGTTCGCTGACTTCATAATGGCGTGTGACTCAGGCGTACTGCGTCCGTGGATACACCAGATTTCGTATCGAGACTTTATGCCAAACTGGCAGTGGACTGACGAAGACGCAAAAAAGATCGGAGACGTCAACAACGGCCCGCTGACCGAAACGCAAACCAAGGCAATGCGAAAGTGGTATCAGCTTCTCAGCGAGCGCCGGTATCTCGTGGGACACATTTTCTATCTGCCGGATCATTCGAATTGGCAGTTCTTCTACTTCGACAACCGTGACCTGTGGCAATACGAAAACCACTTCATAGGTGGGCCACACGTCCACCTCATCAACCATCTGTGGCCCAACCGAACCGCGGAGTCCGTCTGGAATGAGTTCAGGAACGGCAACCCCGATATGAAGGGTGCCGAGCACATTCGCTTCGACCGCCCCTACGAAGGACCGCCACAAATCTGAACCTTCGCTCGGGAGCAGGTCATCTCGCGCATCGCATTATTCGGCACGGCATTCCATCGCGGCACACTCTTCACCGACATCACGGTTCGGCGCCTTCTCGAAGAAGCTTCTCGCGTGATCTCTTGCTCATGCTTACGGCGCGTCAGACTCTACTATTGCCGGTCACCATTCAACGATGAAGCACCACGAGCTGGGTGACGTGAACGCTACTTCATTACCACGACCGTGACGAATCCGGCATTGTTCCCTTCAAGATCAGACTTTAGGGCCACCGGGTTTTTGAGGTGATGTTCGGTGTCCCAGATTGCACAGACCATGTGCTTCACGCCAGGATAGGGCTTGTATCGCGCAATGTCGACGATCAATTCCTCGGTAATTTTCGTCTGAGCTTTGGCATTCTTCGTGTGTTTTGCTTCGATGATAATGCCTTCAGCGGGAAGAAGAAAATCGGTCCGCGTGTTGGTTCCCGCATAGTTTGGGCACCACACTTCTAGCCGGATATCATCAAAATCAAGATGGAGCACGCCGTACAGTAGATCTTGGACGTCGTACTCGTCCGTTATGTCGAGGGTGTGCCTCGATTCACGTCGGTTTTCCTTGGCTATCGCCCGACTGACTGTCGGCAGGCGTTCGAGTAATTTCAAAAGCCGCTTTAACGGCATAGATTCGACGCTCAAATCGGCAAGTTCAAGCGCGTGCACAATGGCATCACGCGTCTTGGTACAGATTCTGTACGCGTAGCTCAGCACAGTCGGCCAGTTTCCGCCGTGCAGAACGTTCAGTTCTTTCACGCGCGCGGCGTGAGTGTCTAGCATGTCGCTGAATCCTGTCGCTGCATGCACGAAACTTTGGGGAGTCGCAAAGCATTCCGGAATCCGCAGGTCGCAGAAGGTGTCCTCTGGAAGCAGGACCGCATCCCGCAGGTAATCGATCGCTTCATTGTATCCTTCGTATGGCTCGCGCCCGGGTCCGTAGAGGGCGCCTCCAGCATCGCGCATCATCAAACGATGATCTCTATGATGTGCGTCAAAGAACCTTTGTAGATAATCAAGCGTCGGCTGGAGTTTCTCTGCAGTCAGAGTCATGGTTTTATTTCAATCGATAATTTTTCAATAATTTCAATAACATTGACATCAATTCGCATGGCAATGAAATTAGCTTACGCTAACCATTGTGCCATACGAAACCTGGCCGCCTTTTAGGCTGCATTTACTCTTAGAGAGATAATTTGAAAACCACTCAATCTGCGCTGTTATATATTCATTTTCTTTGTGTTTGATGAGCTCTGCATCAATGTTTTTCACCAACACTTCCCTTATTCCTTCCAGGGTAAGCTGATCGCCGTCGTAGTTAAAAGTACTATCCATTTCCAACATGTATAAAATATTCAGGTAGAAATTTTCGTCGTCGTCGCGATGAACAATTCGCGGCACCCAATCGCGCATCATCCTGTTTGCTATCGCAACATTTTCCAACGACTGCATTTTCGTTTCGAAATCGTACTGTAAATCTCCTATGTCGCTAGACAGCAGGATTCGAGGGAACTTGGCTACTTTAGACTCTAGGCGGTAAGCTTCGTTAACTGCCGGACCAAAACATCCGTCTGAGTCGACAAATGCCTCACCAAAAGTAACCCCACCTCGAACGCGGTAACCGCGGCTTGCTAGTCGCAATGCCAAGATGGAGGTGTTGAATAGGGCAACTTGCATCAAATGCTCGGTGTTCCTCCTTTCAGGTTCAATATCGGGTTTGTAGAAGTATGTGATGTATGCACAGTCGGAGAAACTGAAGAGCTTGCGATCGTAAGCGACATGCGAGTGCGAGTCAGATTGTTGGCGCCGTTGGCTCTCCCGCACACTGGAGTGAAAAAGCTTATGTATCTCGTACTTCTTTTCAAAGTCTGTGATTTCCTTTGACCCGATAATGTCAATGAAAATGATGACCATTTTCTCGTATTGCATGATTTCCCCGGAATTCCTAATCAGCACCTAAGAAGACTGCTTGCATGAGCAAGTTCGAATTGCGCTTCGGCAGAATGATACAATCGAACAAGAGCAGGTCGGCATTCGCTGGACATCCCGTCGATACCGCTATCGCATACATTGCGCACATCGCCGACCAGGGGGTAGTGCGAATACCAGAAGTCTTGGCTATGTTTTGCGGAATATACCGCTCGCCGATCCTTTACTGATTTTGCGCCTTGCCATCCGGTGGCGGTATGACGCTAACGGCTAGGTTGTGTGTAGACTCCCTATCGTATGGCCTCCGCGGTAGCCTGTCTAGGATCGTTGCGCGCCACCGGGAAGGTCTCGCTTCCGCGAGACATCGTGACGATGCAGCGTCGGCTTCACTCCGGAAACCGACGTTTAATCGCTAGAATGCGAGAGGTTGGAGTGGGTCGACTCCTGCCGACCACATCGGGTAGGAAGCGGCCGCTCAAATGCGCAACGCCGAACGAGTCTTCGAAGGCTAAAGTCATCGCTCAGCACTAGTATCGGGGATGTCTTGTTCCTAGTGATGAACCGGCGATCGCGCCCGAGCTGCCCCTACATCGGCAAGATGCGTTATTCTCATAGTGCAGGGTCTCTAGGTGGAGGTCAAAATAAATCTACATATCGTTGCCGACCAAAATCGGATGCACTATCACTTTCAAGTTGCGAACTTGAAAATCCAAAAAATGAAAAATAAGAGTAGTAAATAGCAATGAAGAACAGTTTTTACAAAGAGCTTTCAGAAATGGCTCAAGAGGCCATCGAGGAATTGAATAGGTTCGAGCAAATGGGGAAAAATCCGAAAGTTTTTGACTGCATACGAAGAATCGGGGTTCCTTGCTTTGACGGACAGTCGGTTAAGCGGTCGTTGCTAGACGATTTACCACTTAGAGAGCAGATTAATTTTAGCAGGGCAGTGTCAGCCTTGATCAGTCTTAATACACTGTCTAGCTCTAGCGCGAATATGGGAATCCGCTCTCATATCGAATACGTTAAGCACTGGGCGACTGAATTATCAAACCGCTCTAAGCGTATCGGCACACCGAAGGTTTTCTATTCGTGGCAAGCAACCTTACCTGGCAGCGCCAATCGCAATCTAATCAAGGCAAGTCTAACCAAAGCTATCGACGAGCTTAACAAGGAATTTGCCATTGAGGACCGAGACGAGGCAACGCTTGATTCTGATACCGCGAACACCCCCGGGGCTCCGGATATTATTAGAACTATCTTGGCAAAGGTAGATGCGGCAACAATTTTTGTTGCTGATATTACGTTAGTCAATGAAACCCAGCCTAACGCCAACGTCATGTTTGAGTTGGGTTACGCCATTAAAGCCATCGGTGAGTCAAATATCATCCTCCTCTTCAACGAGCACTATGGCAGCACTAAGGACTTGCCTTTTGACTTGGGGCTCAAGCGAGCGATGCTCTACCGTTGCGATCCTGAGTCGGAAGACAAAGCCTCCGTCAGAAAAGAGCTAGCTGGCAGGCTTGAGAATGCAATAAATGTCATTCTTAAAGAGCCAGCTGATTGAAGTCCAAAGGCAGACGACCCGTCGTACTTGCGAGAACGTGAGCGGCCGATGCACTTTCGAAACGGCCGCTCCGCCTGCATCGGTCCGAAGGGCCGCAGTGGGTTGCGGATTCAGCCGGTCGACGCAACGGTTTGACGAAATCGTTCGGCCGGTGAGCTATCAATGGCTCAGACTAACCGTCAATAACAATGCCCGGAGCTCCCGGGCGCCTTGACCGTCACTAGCTGCCGGATTTTTTTATTATCTGTGTCAGCAGTTTTTCACTTACCTGGCACAGTTTTCACTTTCCGTGTCATTCGATAGCAGTCGCCGAAATGGCATGCATCGATCCAGCGTGTCGCGTCCATCACACCACCTCACCGTTGACGCAGCCGATTGTCCACCAGACATCCGGTACCCGCACCGAGCTGTCGCGAGAACGAATATCGACGTGTATCGAATTCTCCGACGGACTGTCACCGCGACCAACACGTACGTGCCAACCATGAAATTGGGCGGTGTATATACCATGCCGGGCCGCTACGATGCCCTCGTGCACCAGCGCCCGCAACATCCTGAGTTCCTGTTCGTCCGGCCATACCGGACACATCACATTCGTGACCTCCACGTCATCCTCCTGCAGGTATGCACGCACGGAGTACGAAGCCACCGTGCACGGAATAGCTGGCGGATTACCGGGTTGCGGCACCGGATGTTCGTCGCGCGCGACGGCCAGAAGATTGCGCCGACGAGGTCTGATCTTCCGAGCGCGTGTCGCCCTGCGGTGGGTCAGGTTCCGGTTGATCGGCGTCTTCGGCAGAATCGTTGTCCGGCGTCGGGCTATCCGATGCAGGCACGCCGTCCTGCATCCGATCGCCACCGTCCCTCGGCTGACGCGGGCGATACACCACCTGGTCGACTCGCACGAGATTCAGGGAGATGGATTCCGCGTCGATGTGCGCGCCGGCATCGGCATCGTTCTCGCGGGTGATCCACGGACTGACGTAAAAGTCACCCCGCACAACGACGCTCGCTCCGGTGCGGATATGCTGCATGACGCGATCGGTAAGGCGCTCGTTCCAGATAGTCACGTCGACGGGGAACGTACGCCCGTCACGCTGCTCCAGCGTGCCATCGTCGAGCCGACGGTAGCTGGCCGACATGACACGCAGCTCGACGATGCGCCGCGCGCCGCTGGCGGTGTTGACCTGTTTCATCGTCGGCGACGCCAGCACGTTGCCGACCAGTTCTGCGTAAATGCCCATTACGGACTCCGTTCATCAAGGGGTTGCCCCGGTATGTCGAACGCGCTGTCCACTACCTGTTGTTGTCAAAGGCCACTCAGCGTCAGCCTGATGGTCCCGCGATTGCCTCATCGGCGAATCCCGTGGTCCGGGTCAGGTGTTGTCGGTGCGACGAACCTTGACCGTGCCGTGTTCCAGATACATCGCGAGCTGGCTCGCCGCATAACGGAACACCGATTCGAGCGCATTGAGTTCCTTCGCACGCGAATGACATTGCTGCAGGTACGCGCGCAGCGGCGCCGGTATGCGGCTGAAACAGGACTGCACTCGGGCGTACGGCACCGCATGAGGCTCGCCGCGCAGGAACCAGTCGAGACGGTGACGTGTCGCGCCGCTCGCCAGCGGGACGCGCACGCAACGCAGCGACGCGTCAAGTCCGGCGGTTGCGCTCTCCTGCGCCAGTGCCTGCATCTCGGCCACCGTCTCGTCACGCCAGTGTTCATATGAGCGCAGCAGCACCCTGAAACCGGTTCGTCCTGCCACGTGCGATACAGGCAGCTCGACCACAGGCTCCCCCTTACCCTTAAAGGCCTTTGAACGTCGATCCAGATGTGAAGAGCGGTCTGTCATTGCCGCAGCCCTCCCGTCATTGCACCAGCGTGTCTGCCGCAGCTTTCGCGTTGGCGTCATCTGCTGACAGCGGCACGCTGTCGAGCAGGCGCAGTTCCACCTCCGACAGGCGGCTCACGCGCCGGCGGCTATGGCGCGGTTCGCGCTCGCCAGTGAAAACGTCCCGCGGGATGACGCCAAGCAGCGCCCGTGCTGCCTCAACCCGCTGACCTGCGGCAGTGTCTGCATTGGGCAGGAAATCGATGCGCGAAAGCGGCAGCAATTCGGGGCGGGTGAGTACGCGCTGGCAATGCACCGCGAAGTGGAACACGGACAGGCACCGGTGTTTCGCGGAACCGATCCGCCGCACGCCTTCACCGGATGCCATCAGATCCCGAAGGACAGCGGAGCGCACAAGCCGCACCAGCCAGTCGATCTCGACCAGCAGCATCACGATCATGTAGCCGTAGGGCGAGCCAAATCCCAGCGACATCTGGGCAGGCTCGCGCGATTGCAGCACTGCGAAATACAGCCCCTTCTCGCGCGCCTCGTCCAGCAGTTGCCCCGCGTGCTGCTGCTCCAGCTCGTTGGCGCGCCGGATGCCCGCGATCCGCTCGGCGATCTCGATGAGCTTCCAGTCGGCATAGGGGTTGTCGTTGCCCGACAGAGACCAGAGCGCGCGCAGCGCCGCCGCCACGCGCCGTCCCCCGGCCATCGCGTGACCGGACTCACCTGGTGCAATGGAACGCCCGAGAAAGAGGCGCATTGCATCACGCGTATGCAGACGCATCCGGTCGCCACCGTCGCTCGTGAGCTGCCCGATCCGGATAATCTCGCGGGCTTCATGCGGTCGGACGAGGGGATCGCTGCCCTGACGCAGCGCGTGGTCCTGCTGCCGCTGCTCCAGTGCGTCTTCGCGTTCGAGAAAGAGCTGGTATCGGCCGAACAGTGGATCAGCCGGATCGGGATCGTCTGAAGCAATCAGGTGGGCGAGCATCGTTCGCTCGGCCTCCAGATCGTAGCCATCGGCAAAGGGCGAAGACGCTGAACGTGCGAAGGCATCAACGGACGGGTCGGCATCTGTGTGTTGCGTATCCATGGACAAGCTCCTTACGGCCGGAATTGACGGAACAGGAACCGCAATCGCGGTGTGTTACCCCGGGTAACACCTCCGCATTCCGCGCAGGAACCGCAGGCCACACAACGTCTGTTACCCGGGGTAACAGCGTCAGCGCTCGTCCACAGGTGAGCACCGGTGCAAGCACTGTTACCCCGGGCAACACGACTTCGGAAAGCTGGATGCAATACGCGGGAGGGAATGGCGTCAGGCATGGCCTGCTCCGTGCTGGATCAATTGCCCCTGCCGCAGCCGGGACCGGATGGCGGCGAGGTGCAGCCGCGCCGTCTCGGCCGTCGAGACACGTGTCCGTGGCGGACCGTTATCGTGGCTGTCGCCACCGGATGCCACCGCCCCTTCGGCTGCGTGCGCTCGCTCGCGTGCAGCGCGCTCGAGGTGGGCCCGTGCGGGCACGAAGTCACCTGCCAGAGACCGGCGCACGAGCCCGGCGATGTATGCCACCGGCGACTGCACGGGTCGGTGCCGGTGGCAGGCGGCCATTTCGTCGAGCAGCACCTGGCGCTCAGGAATGGCAACGCGTTCGAGGTGCGCCGCAACCAGCGGGCGCTCTGCTGCGGACAGCATGGCAGGCCAGTCAAACCCGTCGGCACGGAGATCGCTCACTGCTGCACAGGCATATCGCTCCGCCCCGACAACAACCAGGCTTGCGAAGCGGCTCATGAAGGCAGGCCCCGTGGTTGTCGTAGTCGAATATGTAATCCTCGTATACGCGCGCGCGTTGGGAACGTGTGTTTCCCGCCATCGGTAACGCACGAAAGTCCCTGACGGTAACCGCGGTCCCGGAGCCGGGTCCAGTTGGGGACTTCGGGTTGGCGAGTCTGGCAATGCAACGGCAACACTGATACAGGGCATGTGGATCGCCCCCGCCATCGCCGGACTGTTACCCGGGGTAACAGCGACGAGCGCCTCCACGCCTGGCGCCGCCCTCTCCTCACGCAGGCTGCGCGCAATCAGCTCCTTTCGGGTGGCAAGCCGGTCGCGGACATCGCCCCGGGAAACCAGGCACTCGATCTGGCGACGCAGCTCAGTCGCATTGACCTGCGTGAACACCCGTTTGCCGGTCCGAGGGCGAGTCAGCTCGCGGATCAGCCCCTGCCGGACCAGCCGCCGCCGCGCGTTCTCCTGCTGTACCCGGTTCAACCCGAGCGTACGCTGCCACTCGATCCCGGTCTGCGTGAACCATGTGCACTGATGGTCCGCTTCCCGGCGCTGGAGCTGCACCATGCGCGAGAGCAGCAGTGCGGCGTTCACGTTGCCGACAAGATCAACGAAGACGCGTCGGAATGCGACGGTAGGCCCGAGCAGTTCCTGCATTGCGACTTCGTCCGTGCGGATCGCCTCGATCGACCGCGGCAGTGGACCGACCATCCGGCAATTGGCCCGCACTGCCGCCGACATCGCAACGACATCCAGCCGGTAGTGCAGACACGCCGGCCGGCCACCCCGCCACTCGATGACAAGATTCCTCTCACGCAGACGACGGCGCACGTTCTCCTGCTCCTCGCGTGACAGCCCCGTCTCGGCGAACCAGTGCTCCCGTGTCTTGTGAACCCAGCCACCGTTACCTCCGACGTCGCGACCACGCCGGGTCCAGTAAACGAGCTGCGAGAGCAGCATGGCATCTTTCGGATGACCCGTGATCCGTGCGAGACGCGTGCCGAATGCGATGGGCCGGTAAGGTTTCAGGGCGAACCACAGATCCTCGAAATCCTCGATATACGGCAGCGATCCGTCCATCATGGCTGCACTCCTTCCGGCCGCCGCGGTGGCCATGCGATGTGCGCCGTACGCTCGGTAGCCTTCTGCCGCAGCAGCGTCATGATCGCGGGCCAGAGCACACGATATTCGTCCGTACGCGCAGCTCCCGTCCTCCGGTGTCCAACCAGTCCCTTCGCACGTAGCACGCGACATGCGGCCCGCTGCTGCCGATCCGACAGGGCGAGGCGGTGCTCCAGTTCGCGGGACGTGACGGGCAACCACTGGTCGCGACGGCCGGTCTCGTTTTCGATCGTCGAGAACTCGGTCAATACGGCTGCCGCCGCCATGTCTCCACAAATCTCGACAAAGCAGCGGTCGATCGTGACCGGCATGTCGAGTATCGACAGCATGAGTTCCGTTTCGGCGGGCGGCGGCCCCGGTGGATCATTCCAGCTCTTGCCCGGTAGCAGGTTGCCCTCCGGGTCGAGGCGCATGTCGTACATGATGAGACTCCCTTGAGTTCGAGGAAGGACGGGTGCGACGCGGAGATGTCACATCCGGATTAGCTGCGCTGTCCAGTGCCGCAAAGAGCGAGGCGAGTGACCACGTACCACAGCACTCGCGATGCAGCGCCAGATAGCGCTCGCGCGGATCGGAGATTTCCCGCAGGCTATGCCAGCGCTCCAGCAACGCGTCGGTCTCACGGAACGTCGGCATGCGTGGTTTGGTCGGCGCCGGAACGCCCATCTCCTGTCGAAGGCGCACGACGACGGAACGCGTCGCGGTTCTGAAGAACTGCCGGATCATCGGCACACTGGCCTGTGCCCTGATAAACGCGCGCAGCAGACACTCGTCGTGCCACTGCCGGCCGATCAGTTCGCAGCGCCGCTGCAGAACATCGAGATCAACCAGCACGCGCAATGCACCACAGCCGACCAACGTGTCGGCCAGCGCCTCAATGCGAGCGTCAGACAGAACACACCGGATCTGCTCAGGAAGCCCTGTTCGTTCTTCGATTTCAGGGTTACCGAGTGTTTCACATGAAACTTTGTAGTCCATATTAATATAGTGAAATCCATTGCCGTTGGTACGCGACAGTCGTATCAGCTCCAGCAGCACGAAGTGCGCAATCGCAACACCCGGCACGGAAAACAGCACCGGCTTCATGCTCCCTCTCCCCGCACAAGCCGCTCGACCGCATCCAGCTCGTTCCATCGCGGTGGGCAGAAACGTTCGGGGTAGGCAATCCGGAAAGCACGGGCAGCCTGTGCAAGTTTGGACCACCACAGGCCAATCGGTCTGTCGGGGTTGAGCATGACGGCGAACATCACGTCCATGCGGTCTCCCAGCAGCGGCTCTCCGACACAGGCGTCACACATCCGAGCCCAGTAATCGTCATCGCGCGCCATGCGCGCGTAGACACTCTGTTTCGGTACGTGGTCGAGGCCCGATGCCGTGTTCTGCCGTGACAGACTGACCAGCCACCACCAGCCGAGATACCGGTTCAGCCCATCGGTCCCAAGGCGTGCCTGATCATCGAGCGCCGGTTGCGATGCTTCCAGCGTTGGCGGCTCGACCATGAAGCCGTAAGGCAGTCCCGGTGCGTCCCGCACACATCCATCCAGTCCGCACGTTCTCTCAAAAACATGCAATGCCTCGCGGAACGCGTCGGCAGCCGTGTCCGACGTTGGCTCCGGAGCCAATGTTGTACTGGTTGGTCGTTCGTCTCCCCAAGTGGCGTTTGGATGGGTCCCTTCAACCGGGATGCCAGCATCGGGAGCCACCAGAGTTTCCGGATCGGCACCCTTCTCAAGTCGTGACGCGCTTGCGAATCCTGAGTCGCCATCCAGCTCCGTGATGGGTGCCGCGCCTCCGCCGTCGCCGGTCAGACGGGAGTCTGCACGCACGGCGTGCAGCCCGATTCCAGAAGGCTCCGCGGCTTGCCGAAGTTCTTTTGCGCCAATATCGGGAGTCTGTTCGAGGAGGCGGGTCATCCGGTTGATACCATCACTGGAAACACCGAGCACGTCCCCGCAGCGTGCCCGGAAGGCGCGAACCAGATTTCCGGCATCCAGCGGCACAGGATGGTGTCCAGCCTCCTCTGATACGAATCCCGCTGCCACACGCAGCAGTTCCGGATCGATCACGTGTTGCTGCAACCAGGCGTCATCGAAGCCCAGCCGGCGCGCAAGCCGCATCAGTGCTCCCATCGCAGGCTGGATCACGTCGACCAGCGCACGCCGGCTCAGGTATTCCGTCGCCGGACCCAGTGCTGCAAGCCGGTCGACAGCGAACTGGAATAGCGCAAGCAGAACATGACTGACCGGCGTTCCCTCCTCTTCCAGCAACCTGGAGAACTCTCGCAGCGACAACGCTGCCCCCTTCTCCTGTTCCATATCCGCCTTGAGCGCCAGATAACCATTCGCCTTGTCCCAGAAGCACAGATCCGCACGCTGGTCGTTTTCGCGCAGATGTGCGGCGAGCAGTCTGGCTTCGCCGGGATACGGAACGCAGACGAAGTCGTAATAGAGAAACCGTTCGTCGCCAGTCTCGTCGTAAAGTGCCGTTGCCGCCGTCACCCGCGAGTTTCCGCCTTTCGCGACGACATAACGTGTTTCGCCGGGTCGGCGTGTCACAGTCACGATCTGTTCGATGCCGTTTGCACGGATCGACTCCTTCAGTTCAACAACGCGTTCATGGGATACCCGCCGCGGATTGCGTTCATAGACCATCACATCGGTGATCTTCAGCCGGATAACCGATGCCAGCTCCGGCTCGGGTGCCCGTGGTCCCGGCGCAGAAACGTCCAGCCGTCGCGCGGCAATGCGCTCCCGCTCTGGATCAATTTCGGCCTCTGACGCGCTCATGCCACCGCCCCTCGAACGCTCTCGGCAAGAGCAGGATTACCGGCTACAGTTCCTGCTGACCCCGCATACACATTGGCCAGCGACGGGAACAGTTCCCATGCCAGACGGTGCATGATGTTCCAGGCTGAATTGTCGAACCGGCGACGACGGTCGAAGTCGTGCACGGGAACACGCGCCGTCGCCGCTGCTGAATACGCCGCGGCCGAAGGAACCACCGTATCGAGCACTCTGACCTTCTGATGGCCAGCGAAGCGCTGCCGAAGGACGGCTGCGAGCGCCCTGGCGTTGACGGTCCGCTCATGTGCATTGATCAGTGCGAGCAGGTCACCGGAGCGGAAAGATTCACCAAAATCAGCAAGCCGGTTCAACTCGTCGAGCATCGCGATCGTGCCTGTTGCGAACTCCCCCGCACTCAGCGCATCCGGTTTCACCGGCGACACCATGAAGTCCGCAGCCATCGCAGCGGATTTCTGCAACTCACCCACCGCCCCCTGTGTATCGATCAGCACAACGTCATAGTTTTCCAGCAGCGGACTTCGCATCGCCCGGCGCATGATCATCAGCCGGTCCTCGCGGCGGTTAAGCCAGGACTGCAACCCGGCATCTGGTGTATCGGAATAGATGAGGTCGAGATTGGAGAAGATCGTGCGGCTGATACAGTCGGCGGACGGATTGCCACCGGAAGTGATAACCGCGCTCAGACCACAGGGTGAACGGTAATGGACAGGAAAGAACTTGCTCAGACTGGGCTGGACATCTGCATCGATCTCGAGAACCTTCATGCCGAAGGCTGCGAGCAGGCCGCCCAGATTGGCGGCGACGGTCGTCTTACCGACGCCGCCCTTGGTGGAAACGAAGGAGATGACAACAGGCACGGTAGAAAATCCAGTGCAACATCATGTGTATGAACTCAGGACTCTGGTGTTGAAGTGCCGCGTGCAACGAAAAATTCCGGAACGGCTGCTTCGTCCGCTGGCGATGCGGCGCCGGCATCTGGCTGAAACAGTTGCGATGCGATCCACCTCTCGAATTCCTCGGCCGGAAAAAGGCGTCGCCTGCCAATGCGGATTGATGGAGGCATCGGTTGCCGCAGCGTCAACCGGTTACGTGCGGTGGCCGGCGCAATATGCAGCTCACTCGCGATCTCCTCCAGCGTATAGAAGCGCGTCACCGTCAGAACCTCCTGGCAGTACAAAAATGCATGTCCTGTCCATCAAATTCCCTACTGGTCCAGGCACGTCCAGACTTGTCCAGTACTCAAGCGTGCCTATAATCAAGGCACGAAATCACTCTAGAAACGTAGGGCAAACATGTCAAGCGCTGACGATCACGCGGACTACCATCAACGCCTTGCGGACATACGTGAGCACTTTGAGGTATCCCAGGAAAAGATGGCCGCACGACTGGATGCATCGCTTCGCGCCTATGCGAATTACGAGCGCGGCGAGCGTACCATTCCAATCGACATTGTCCGCGCCCTGTACGAGCAGTTTTCGGTAGATCCGGTATGGCTGCTGAGCGGCGAAGGCAGCATGCTCGTCGACCGCGACGTCCGGTACCGCCTTGACCAGCGGACGCTTGAGGCCGTCATGGCCACCATCGAGCGCATCGAGCGACGGCTCGAAGTCCCACTCGCAACAAAAAAGAAGGCAAGACTGATCGGGCTGCTGTACGAGCAATGCCAGCTCGTCGGGGACAACGCGGAGGACATCCTGAAAGACGCCAGAATCGATCGGCTGACACGACCATCACGCTGACTTGAGCAGCGCGCAAAAATACTAAACAGAGGCCGGCAATCCACTGCGACGGGCTAATCTTCGGACGTGGTGGTTCCATTACACACGCGGTAATTCCGGTCACGCTGTCTATCAGCGGTGAGGAAAATCATGAGTCGTCTGGACGAGGTGCGAAAGGAAATCGAACAGATCTGTGACGAAATTGAGCAGGATGCGTTGCGTTCACGCCATGACGCCGCAACCAGCCACGGGAGCGAATCCGTGCGTCCTGTCTGTATCCATCTGATCGTGTCGGGAGAGGTATCCCATATGTACCTCGACATTTCCTTTCAACATGACGACGATCACGACCATCACTAGCGTCACCTGTTTTAATCCCTTGAAACAACACATGTCATTCAAAACAGAGCTAGTTTTTACGTATGTCGAAGGGTTGCGAAAAGGTACACCAACTCCCGTAGACCGCAAAGAATCTGTCACCATTGCGTCAATAATTGTGTCACCACGCGCCGGACGATCGCCCAGAGCCCGACGAGCATGACTGGCGGCGAAGGATTGCGGCCTGACTGAAGCTATGCTGGCACGCCCGCCCTGCGTCGACAGTGCGATCATGAACCGCCACTTTCCCACCACATGCGTTGGACAATCACGCAACGAATCAATGGCTGCAAGCGCGTATACCAATCGGGATAGGGGCGGCCAAGAGCCTAGCCGATCCCCTCCCACACCACCCGGCATGCGGGTCCGCACCGGGCGGTTCGAGCAGTTGAGGTTATGAGAGGCGAGGCACGCCAAGTCGGTCGAAGTACGCGATGGGCAGTGCTCGGTTCAGCAGCATGGCGCTATTGCGCCACCAGCGACGATTGTTCACCGCCACCGTTCCAGCGTCTGCTTCCGAGGCGCCCTGCGCCCGCAACTCTCGGTACATGGTCGTTCCCCGCCGCCAGTGCTTTAGCTGCAGCGCGCGCAGCCGGTGTCTGATCCACTCGTCAAGGTCGCGGAACACCCTCGGCGTCTGCGCCAGTTGGAAGTACGCCTTCCAACCTGGTACATAAATCCGCAACCGTTCCACGACCTCCGGTAGACTGCGCCCGCACGAACGGCGCGTCAGTTCCCGGATACGTTGCTTGAAGCTCGCCAATGCCTTGCGGGCCACCGCGCATTTGATCCGATCGCCCTGACTGCGCCACAGTTCGTAGCCCAGGAATTTGCGACCGGTCGCTGGCGCGACCGCCGTCTTGGCCTCGTTGACCTTCAGGTGTAATCGCTCATAGCGCTTTCGCAGGCCTGCCAGCACCCGTTCGCCCGAACTCCGACTACGCACATACACGTTGCAGTCGTCGGCATAGCGTACGAAGCGGTGGCCCCGTTTCTCTAACGCCCGATCCACCTCGTCCAGCAGCACATTGGCCAGTAGCGGCGACAGCGGGCCGCCTTGCGGCGTGCCTTCGTACCGCTGCGTGAGCACCCCGCCATCCATGATCCCGGCCACAAGGTAATGGCGAACCCGCCGCAGTACGGCCCGGTCGTCTATCCGTCTGGCAAGTCGTTCCATCAGAATGTCGTGATTGACCCGATCGAAGAACTTCTCCAAATCCACATCGACCACCACCCGGTAGCCGTCCTGCACGTGGCGCTGTGCCGTCAGCACCGCGTCACGCGCACGCCGTCCCGGCCGGAAACCGTAGCTGTGTTCAGAGAAGGTCGGATCAATGATGGGCTGCAGGATTTGCAGCAGGGCTTGCTGGATCAGCCGATCCGTCACCGTCGGAATCCCCAGTTCACGCATCCCGCCACCGGGTTTCGGGATCTGGACTCGCCTTACCGGCTCAGGCCGGTAGCTACCTTCCAGTAACGCTTCCCGTATCCGGGGCCAGTGCGTTTTGAGCTCGTCCGCCGTCTCGGCAATCGTCTTCCCATCCACCCCGGCACTGCCGCGATTGGCTTTGACGCGTTTCCACGCCATCACCATATTCGCTTTCGCGAGCGCCTGCGTTAGCAGGCCGTCTCGCCCCAGGCTTGCGGTTTCGTCGTGCGCCGTTCGTGCTTCATCACGTGACGCTTCCGGCTTGGCTTCACCTCGCCTGCTTTCGTCACGCTCCGCTTTCGCGGACTTCTGATGCGTTACACGTCCAAGCACCACGGCCTTCGGCCCTCCTACTCGTTCAGCCCTTCGCCCTTAACCGGCAGCTACTACGGCCTCTGCTGACTTCTCGCTCCGGCTCGGCACCGTCGCCCTTTCAGGCACAAAACGAGATCTCCCCAGGTAAGAACGCACTCCTTCATCGCACAACCGCCGCATCTACGCCGCTTCGCCTTGGTCACGAGAGCTTTGCGGTTCTTTGCCCGCTCGCCCTGCTCGGCAGCGCCTTCTATACGGTTCTTGTTCATCGGCTCACGATTTACGCTCCGCGCTTCCTCCCCACACTCAGTCGCCCTCGTGCAGTTGCGCTTCACTTCATTCGCTGTGACCAGCTTATGACGGGACTTGCACCCGCAGGAGTGCGCCCATGCTGGGCGCACAAAGGAGTAGGCCCCTCACATGGGCCTAGTGCTCAAGGCGCAACTGTACGGCAAGCCTTGCAAACAGCATATGCCCGCCTCCTTCCGAGACATCTGTGACGGTGCGATGAATCGAATACATGAGTTTTTCTGATTAATCGGTAGCCAAAACATCGTTTGTTGTCCGCGTCTCCCGCTTCGATAATTTTCACCAATCCCGGCCTTCCGAGGGCCTTGGCGAAACAAGTCACGTGAGCGTGCAAAGGAGACAACACGATGAACGCCCCTACCGAAACCCAATACTTCCCGCTCGTCCAGCTGCAAACCGTGCTCAAGCCGATTGATCAGGCTACCGGTCTCGGCAACACCTTCTACACGGACGACCAGTACTTCAAGGTCGAACGCGACGCCGTCCTGAGCAACGATTGGGTGTGTGTTGGCTTCGCGGACGACCTCAAGCAGAATTCCACTGTTCAGCCCGTCGACTTCATGGGTTTGCCGTTGCTGATCACGCGCAACCGTGAAGGCGCGCTGCAGGTCTTCCATAACATCTGCAGCCACCGTGGCATGAAGCTCGTCCAGGAAACCGGAGAGATCCAGGGCGTTATCCGCTGTCCCTACCATTCGTGGACGTACGATCTCAACGGCGCGCTCAAAGGCACGCCGCACGTCGGCGGCGTCAATCAGCACAAGGATGAGCGCGTACCTTGCGAAAAGCATGGCCTGAAGGCGCTGCGCAGTCACGTCTGGATGGGCATGGTGTTTGTGAATTTCTCCGGCACTGCCCCGGAATTCGACGAAGTCATCCGGCCTCTGACCGATCGATGGGCCCAGTTCCTCGGCCCCAACGGCTATTCGCTCATGAATGTGCCGCGCGAAGGCGGCTCCTGGTCGGTCGAAGTCAACTGTAACTGGAAGCTCGCGGTGGAGAACTACTGCGAGGCCTATCACCTGCCCTGGGTTCATCCGTCCCTGAACTCGTACTCGCGCCTCGAAGATCACTACAACATCATGTTTAGTGACCAGTTCGCAGGCCAGGGCAGCTACGCGTACAACCTGGCCGACATCGAAGGCACGTCGCTGCCGACCTTCCCGGCATGGCCGGCCGACCGCATGCGCAATGCCGAATACGTCGCGCTCTTTCCCAACGTGCTGCTCGGCATTCAGGCAGACCACGCCTTTGCGATGATGCTGCAGCCCCTGGCAGCGAACCGGACGGTGGAACACCTGCGCCTGCTTTTCGTCGGCAAGGACGCAGCGGACGCACCAGAGTATGCTCCGAGCCGCCAGGCCGTGCTCAACGCATGGCGAGTGGTGTTTTCGGAAGACATTGGCGCGGTGGAAGGTATGCAGGCCGGGCGCCAGTCCCCGGGCTTCAAGGGCGGCGTTTTCTCCCCTGAGATGGACGTACCCACGCATTACTTCCACAAGTGGATGGCAGGCCGGGTTCTCGCGACCAGCCAACAGCACGCGGAGTGAAGCATGGAACACGCAACTGGTCGCCACTGGCTGAACTACATCGACGGCGAATGGGTGGACAGCCCAAACCGGCTTGATATCGTCAATCCCGCGAACGGAGAGCCCATTGCCACCATCGCTCGCGCAACGACGGGGGATGCGCAGCGCGCGCTCGATGCCGCGACGCGCTGTGCCGCAAGCGGCGAACTCACGCGTCAGCGACCTGTCGAGCGTGTTCGCTGGCTCCTTCGCATTGCAGAAGAAATTCGTGCGGTAACGGAGGAAGGCGCACGGATCCTGTGCCTCGAAAACGGCAAGCGCCTCTGCGACGCCCGCGACGAGTTCCTCGAAGCGGCGCGCTATTTTGAGTACTACGCGGGCCTCGCCGACAAGCTCGAAGGCATCTCCGTGCCGCTCGGCGACGACTATGTCGACTTCACCCGCTACGAGCCCATGGGTGTCTCGACCCAGATCGTGCCGTGGAACTTCCCGGTGTCGATCTGCGCCCGCTCACTTGCGCCAGCACTCGCGGCAGGCAACGCTGTCATCGTGAAGTCGCCGGAACTCTCGCCGCTCGGCATGTGCGTGCTATTCGAGGCGATCGAGCGCGCCGGCCTGCCGCGCGGTGCGGTCCAGCTGCTGTGCGGCCTCGGGCGCGATGTCGGCGCGCATCTCGCCGCGAGTCCGCAGACAAAACAGATCGTCTTTACGGGCTCGGTCGCGACCGGCCGTGCGATTCTCTCCGCCGCAGCGCAATGGGCCACGCCCAGCGTGATGGAGCTCGGCGGCAAATCCGCGGCAGTGGTCTTCCCGGACTCGGACCGCGAGGCGCTGCTGGCAAGCGTAAAGAGCGGCATTTTCTTCAACTCGGGGCAGGTCTGCTCGGCAATGTCGCGTCTGGTGGTGCATCGGGACATTTACGACGAGGTCGTTGCCGATGTCGCAAAGCTTGCCCGCAGTCTTTCCATCGGCCCGGGCGAACTCGACCCAGATCACACACCGGTGATCAGCGCGAATCAGCTCGAACAGGTCGCCGCCATGTGCAAGGCCGCGATCGCGGAAGGCGCGAAAGCTGTCACCGGCGGCGAGCGCATTGAAAGCCGTGGCGGTTTCTATATGCAGCCGACTGTGCTTGCAGGCGTGCATCCGCGGATGAATATTGCCAGCGAAGAGGTGTTCGGACCGGTGGTCGCCGTGATCCCCTTCGATACCGAGGACGAAGCCGTGGAGATCGCCAACGGTACGCCATACGGGCTCGTTGCCGGCGTATTCACGCGCGACATCAATCGCGCGCTGCGCTTTTCGCGGCGCCTGCGCGCCGGGCAGGTATTCGTCAATGAGTGGTATGCCGGCGGTATCGAAACGCCGTTCGGTGGTGTGGGCCTGTCCGGCTTTGGCCGGGAAAAGGGCCAGGAAGCAATCTACAGCTACGTACAGACGAAGAACGTGGCGATTCGCGTCACGCAGGACTAAGCGGTTTGAGCGGTTGGAGGGGACATTACGATGAAAAAGTGGCTCTGCATCATTTGCGGGCTGATCTACGACGAAGCCGAAGGCTGGCCGAAGGACGGGATCGCTCCCGGCACGCGCTGGGAAGACGTGCCCGAAGACTGGAAATGCCCCGACTGCGGCGTTGGCAAGGCGGATTTCGAGATGATCGAAATTCGGGAAGAAGCCGCGCCCACGGCCCCTGTCGCTCCGGCGACTACCGGGACGCCAACCGCGCCTGCGGTTACCGCGGCACGTCGCGAAGGGCCACTCGTCATCATCGGCTCGGGCCACGCCGGGTATAGTCTCGCGCAGGCTGTCCGGCGCCGCGACCCCAGCATCGAAATCGTGGTCCTGACCCGTGAAACCGGTCACCTCTACTCGAAACCGGCGTTGTCGATCGCGACATCACAGGGCCGCAGTCCCGAAGCGCTAATCGCAGAATCGACGCTCGAAATCGAGCAGCGCCTGAAAATCCGTGTGTATCCGCAATGCGACGTTCAGGCCATCGACGCTCAGGCGCATGTGCTGCGTACGAGCTATGGTGTCATGCCATATTCGCAGCTCGTTCTGGCGCTGGGCGCGAGCCCTGTCCGTCTCGACGTCACGGGGCGCACCGATGCCCTGCTGAGCGTGAACAACCTCGACGACTACCGCGTGCTGCGCCGTGAACTCGAAGGTGCGTCTCGCGTTGCGATCATAGGCGACGGCCTGATCGGCTGCGAATTCGCGAACGATCTGGCTGCCAGCGGCTTTGACGTGAGTGTGATCGGCATCGGCAGGTGGCCACTCGAACGCCTCTTGCCGCAGCAAGCGGGTACGCACCTGCAGCACGCTCTCACCTCGCTTGGTGTCAGTTGGCATCTTGAGAATTCGGTGACCGGAATTCTCGGCGAGCCCGGCAACTGGACGCTCGTCCTGGCCAATGGCGGAAAGATCCACGCGGACGTAGTGATTTCCGCAGTGGGTCTCGCACCGAATGTTGCACTGGCGGCCAAATGCGGCGTCGACGTCGGCCGTGGCATTCGCACTGATGCGCAACTGCGCACGAGCGTTGCGGACATCTACGCGATTGGTGACTGCGTGGAGATTGATGGTCGACCGGCGCCGTATCTCGCTCCGATCAATCACGGCGTGGAGGCGCTGGCGCGCACGCTAACCGGCCAGCCGACCGACGTGCGGTATCCGCCCATGCCGGTGCAAGTCAAAACGCCCGTCGCCCCGCTGATGCTCTTACCGACACCCTCTGCGCTCGCGTCGTGCGAATGGCGGGTCGACGAAACCGGAGATGGCTTCAGCTGCGGACACTTCGACAGCGCCGGCCGGATGCACGGCTTCGCGCTGATCGGTCATCAGGCACAGGCACTGCGCGGGCGCTGGATGGAGCAATGCAATTGCAGCACAACTCATCCGAATTCCTGAATAACAAGATGAACGATATGAATCTGCCCCATGATGACAAGACCTGTGGCTGGTATGCTGCGTTGCCGCCCCCAGGTCCCGCACGCCGCCTCAGTGGCCGCCATGTTGCTGACTATGCAGTGATCGGCGCCGGTTTCGCGGGACTCGCTGCCGCCCGGCGCCTCGCCGCTCACGAGCCTCATGCCCGGATTCTGCTGGTGGACGCCCAGCGCGTTGCCGAAGGCGCGTCAGGCCGCAATTCGGGTTTCGTAATCGATCTTCCCCACAAGTTCGCGCTCGAAAATCCGGATCCGGAGTTCAAACAGCGCCTCTTGCGTCTGAATCGCACCGCAATCGACCAGTTGCAGTCGCTGGTCAGGAAACATGACATCGCGTGCCAGTGGTCGCATGCCGGCAAGTACCAGGGCGCGGTCGGCGAGCGGGGACTGGCGTACCTCGCGCACTTCGAGAAGCTGATGTCGGCACTCGGCGAACCGTACCGCCCGGTCGAGGGCACGGAGCTGGCCAGGGTGCTGGGCACGTCCCACTACAGCCGTGCGGTGTACACGCCGGGCTGCTATCTGATGCAGCCCGCCGCACTGGTTCGCGGACTGGCTGGCTCGCTTCCCGACAACGTCGAACTGCTGGAGAACTCTCCCGTCACTCGCGTCGAGCGCGACGGGAACGGGGGTTACGTGCTGGATGGCGCGGACGGCCAGATCCACGCACGCCGCCTGCTGCTTGGCACGAGCATCTTCACCCGGGAATTCGGTTATCTGGAGAACCGCCTGCTGCCGGTCATGACGTTCGCAAGCTGGACAGCGCCGCTCAACGAAGATCAGAGCAAACGCTTCAGCGGAACGTTCGACTGGGGACTGACGCCGGCCGATCACGCCGGCACGACGCTTCGCATGACCCAGGACCGACGCATCATCATCCGCAACACGTACAGGCACGTGCCGAAGTACGGCCGCAGCGTCGACGACGGAACACGCGAGCGCATTCGCGCCGAACACCGCAAGGCGTTTGTCGCCCGCTACCCCGAGCTTGCGGATGTCCCCTTCACACACACCTGGGGCGGTGTCTACGCAATCTCGCGTAATTTCACCAACTTCTTTGGCCAGCTCGAGGACGGCGTATTCGCATCGGCATGCGACAACGGCGTGGGGGCGGCATGGGGCACGATTTCCGGCACCCTTCTCGCTGATTACGCGGTCGGCGCACAATCCTCGCTGCTCGACGATATCCATGCGGTAACAGGTATGCCCTCCCTCAATCCGCCGGAACCGTTTCTCGGTCTCGGCGTACGGACACGAATCAGGCTCGCAGCCTGGCAAAGCAGGGCGGAACTATGAGCGATACGTGTGTAGAGAAGACCGCTGGCGTGCGACTCGTCGACCACGCGGATCTGGGCTTTGTCGTGCGTGGAGGACCGCCAGGTGCGGCCTATGTGGCGCGAGCAATCCCCGACGAAATCTCGCCGAATCTCGGCGTTGGCTTTGCCCGGTGGGAAGGTGCGCGAGTAAGTTGGACCACACTGTATGAAGAGGTGATCTTCACTATCGAGGGTTGCCTCGAAGTCGAAGCAGATGGCGTCACCCACCAGATCAGCCCAGGGCAGGTGCTGTGGATCCCAAAGTGCACCGCGCTGGTCTATTCTGGCTTCGCGCTTTTTGGGTATGTCGTCTATCCCGGAAACTGGAAACAGATGTGTGATGAAACCTGCCCGGACGAAGCCGCAACCTGCACGCAGCGGCGCTGAAGGCAAGCGTCAAGCCGTGACTGGGCAGCTTGACGCCGCTTGGCGTTAAGGCACAATTTCAAGCCTAGCGATAGGCTGGACGCGTACGCGGCCAAAACGGAAGGGCTCGCCGCATGAGCGCCTCCGGCAGGGACGCGAATGCCTGAAATATCATATAAAAACAGTCCCCGGAGACACCCTTCCCCATGAGGATCCAGCCACTGCCGCCGTTCAAGGCACTGGTCGCGTTCGAGGCGACTGCACGCCTTGGCAGCTTCACGCGCGCCGCAGACGAGCTCAACGTCACCCAAGGTGCGATCAGCCGGCAGATCGGCCTGCTCGAGGACTGCTTGGGCGTCCATCTGCTCGATCGCACAACCCGATCAGTCCGTCTCTCGCCTACTGGCGAACAGTACTTCCAGGCTTGCCGTGAGGCCTTGCTATCACTGGCCGACGCCACACAGCAGATTCAGCGCTGGCACGGTGACCAGCAGGTGACCGTCGCCACCAGCACTGCGCTCGCTTCGTTGTGGCTGCTCCCGCGCATTCCTGAATTCAACGAAAGCCACGAGGGCATTGACTTGCGGATCGTGGCCTACGATCACGTCAAGGACTACCGCAAGCTCGAATGCGACCTCGCGGTGTACTACTGCAAGAGTCCACCCGAGCACATCAAGTACACGCCAATCTGCAGCGAGGAGATTTTCCCGGTTTGCAGCCCCGCCTATCTTGCCCGCCACAACAGTGTGAGACGGGCCAAAGATCTTGCCGCCTGCACGTGGCTCTGGCTCGACGAGTCGGAGCGGGACTGGGTCACTTGGGCCGACTGGTTTCGCCGCATCGGGCTCGACCCGGTCGTGCCACGCAACAAGATCAACCTTAACAATTATTCGATGGTCATTCAGGCAGCGCTGAGTGGACAAGGCGTAGCACTTGGCTGGAGCAATCTGATCGATCCGTATCTGAAAGACGGTACGCTTGTGCGTCCAGTACCCGAAACGCTACAAACCGAGGGGCAGTTCCTCGTGCTTGAGCCTTCCGGACCTCACGAGCGCCGCAAGAGCGTCGGGAGCTTCAGGAACTGGCTGCTTTCGCTCAAATAACCCATTCTGCAGCTGCATGACAAGGTGCGGCCTCACTGCGCCTTGTGCAACGCGCTAACGTCAAGTGCGAGGACCTGTCACACCCAGGCAAGGGATCTGCATCTCCCCCGTTAATGATAAAAATTGATGAATTGACGCACGAAATATCGTTTGTCCAGGACCTCTGATTTCCACACACTCTCCTCGTGGTTGATTCAGGTCAAGGCCTCACATTCCGGCAACGGACAAGGCCACTTGTTCCATACAAAACACAAGGAGACATTATCGTGCCCAAGACATCCCCGCGGCCCGCGTCACCCCCCATCCCTCACTCCCGAACGCATCGAAAGTTCCTCGCGAAGCTCACAACCGTCATATCCGGCGGTATGTTCATTGACGGCTTTATCCTCGGCTGTATCGGGATCGTCATGCCGGCCATCACCGCAGCCCTGCACCTCTCGGTTGCGTGGCAAGGACTGATTGGTGCATCCGCGCTCATTGGCATTTTCATTGGCGGTCCATTGGGCGGCTGGCTGGCCGACAAGGTCGGCCGCCGACCGATGTTCACGGTCGACCTGGCAATCTTCCTCGTCGGCTCCGTTGCGCAGTTCTTCGTGAAGGAAGCGTGGCAACTGTTCGTTGTCCGCCTCATCATGGGTATCGCGATCGGCGCTGACTACTCCATCGGCTGGCCATTGCTTGCCGAGTTTGCGCCGGCACGCGTGCGGGGTAAGCTGCTCGCAGCACTCGAAGTGGTCTGGTACATCGGCTACCTCGTTTCCTACGCGCTTGGCTGGGTGCTGACCATGTCATCGACAGCCGGATGGAATGTGATTCTCGGTCTGAGCACGATCCCCACGGTCATCGTCTTCCTGATGCGCCTTGGCACACCGGAGTCGCCGCGGTGGCTGATGAGCAAAGGCCGGCACGAGCAGGCGAAAGCGCTGGCTGCACAGCACATGCCGCACGACGAGCAGCTTGATCTGCACGCCGCCGGTGCTGCTGGTGGACAAGGGTTTGGACGTCTTTTCTCCCCCGAATACATCAAGAACACCATCTTCGTTTGCATCTTCTGGGTATGCAACATCACGCCCTACTTTGCGATCGGCGCCTTCGCACCGGTCGTGCTCGAGAAGCTCGGAGTCAAGGGAGGCCTCACAGGCGGCCTGGTGCTGAACAGTGTCGCCGTTCTCGGCACGATCGTTTCGGTTCTGCTCATCGAGCGGGTCGGGCGACGCAAACTCGCAATTCCCCCGTTTTTCATTTCAGCGATCGCGCTGATGTGCGTTGCCCTCTTTTCGCACGCATCGTCCACCATCGTCCTGGTCTGCTTCTTCACCTTCTCATTTGTCAACGCGGTTTCCACCGTACTGACCGGGGTCTATCCGGGTGAACTTTTCCCCACCGAGATCCGGGGTGTCGGCGTGGGGTTCGCGACAGCCTTCTCCCGTATCGGCGCCGCTGCGGGCACCTTCCTCCTGCCGCTGGTCATCACTTCCTTCGGTGTCGATACGGCCATGCTGATTGCAGCGGGAATCAGTCTGTTTGGCGGCATTGTTTCTTACGCTCTCGCGCCGGAAACCAAAGGCAAGATGCTGAGCGAAGCATCCGCTCCCAGCAAGAAAACTGGCCCGCTGACTTCGTCCAGCGACCTGGGATCCGCACGGTAAGCTCGCTCATGCGGCGATGGCAATGACAAATGCCATCGCCGCCGCTCTGGCCAGGCTGAAAGGGCCTGCTTCTGCAGGCCTGAATCATCAATCAAACTCATTTGAATCACTGTATTCAGGATTCGCAATCAATGAGCAACTCACAATCAGATGTTAGCGCGCTGTCTGGCGTAACGAACCCAACCCGAAAAATCGGGCCGACCATCTCCAACCGCGCTCAGGCAGAGCAAGCTGGATTGCTGAACATGCTTGCGCTTGGCCCAGACAAGGAGACGCTCGGCGAATGGGCGGCGGCCGGACTGATGCTTCCCGACCTTCCGGCAATGAGACGCTATCGTCTCGCGCGAGTGCGCCAGCAACTGGTGAACAGCGACTATGCCGGCATACTCCTCTACGACCCGGTGAACATCCGGTATGCGACCGACAGCAGCAACATGCAGGTCTGGGCGCTTCACAATGCCTGCCGCTACGCGTTCATTCCGGCCGAAGGCCCGGTCATCCTCTGGGAGTTTGACCATTGTGATTTTCTGAGCCATCACACCGAATCCATCGACGAAATCCGTCCGTGCGTACCGTGGTTTCATTTCTGTGCGGGAGACCGCGTGCACGAGCAGGTCACGCGATGGGCTGACGAGATTGCGGCGGTCGTGCGCAAACATGGCGGCGGGAATCTGCGCCTCGCGATTGACCATTGCAACCCCGAGGGAGTTGTAGCGCTGGAGCGGCTTGGCATCAGCGTTCACAACGGCGAAGCACCGATGGAAGAGGCAAGACGGATCAAGTGCGAGGATGAAATCCGTGCCATGCGATGCGCCATTCACGCCTGCGAAAAGGGAATGGAGGTGATGCATCGACATCTGCAGCCGGGCATTACTGAACAGCGCCTGTGGAGTTACCTGCACGCCGAGAACATCGCTCGTGGTGGTGAGTGGATCGAAACGCGCCTGCTAGCCTCGGGACCGCGCTGCAATCCGTGGTACCAGGAGTGCAGCAGCCGTGTGATCGAGGACGGGGATCTCGTCGCGTTCGACACGGATCTGGTCGGAAGTTACGGATTCTGTGTCGACACGTCACGCACATGGCTTTGCGGCGATAAGACGCCTACTGCGGCGCAACGGGAAATTTACCGTCTCGCACTCGAACAGGTTCAGCACAATATTGAACTGTTGCGCCCTGGCCTGACTCACCACGACCTGACCCATCGTGCGCTCCGTTACCCGCCGGAAGCGTTTCGTCACTACTCGTGCCTGTATCACGGAGTGGGACTGTGCGACGAAGCGCCTTATATCTACTTTCCGGAGTCCTGGCAGTCGTGGGGGTATGACGGCGTAATCGAACCCGGCATGGTCTTGTGCGTCGAGAGCTACCTCGGTCGGATTGAGGGAGGGCCCGGCGTAAAGATCGAGGAGCAGGTCTTGATCACGAAGACGGGTCACGAAGTGCTCACCCGCTATCCGTTCGAAGACCGGCTATCCGCCTAGTACGCTACAGGCTACCTGAACAGCGTCAGCAGAACGAGGCAGGTAGCCGGAGCTCGTCAATCCAAACCAGAAATGAATACCTCTGACTTGATCGGCATTTTCGGTGTCATCTGCTATCAAATCGCCTACGCGGGTCTGCAGCTTGACTTCCTGCAACGCGAAGATCGCAGATATGTGGTGTTGAACCTGTTGGGTCCGTGTTGCCTTCTCTATTCGCTGATCTTCCACTTCAACCTGGCGGCTGCGGTTAGCCAGGTGCTCTGGCTCGTGTGGAGTTTGCTCGGCATTGCAAAGCTTCGGCTCGTGCAGCGCTAGCCTCCCACGCAAGTTGCGGGAAGTTTCGCCCTTCCAGATTTTCTGCCTGCTGGATTGACGGCAAAGGTGGCGATATTGCCGCAACCACTTTTGCCTTCGTATGAGGAGGGACGCACTGGCTTCGCTCAAGAAGGCCACAGCGAAACACCTTAACCACCTCTCACCGGCTGGGATTTCGCTCCACGCGAAATCCAAATCGCTGGTTTCTGGAGCAAAAATGCAATTTGGCGTAGCGATCGACACTATGCGCTCCCGATACACGCTCGATGAGCGCGACTGGAAACCGATGTTGATCGGTGACACGCAACTGGATGGATTTTCGTGGATCCCTCTAGGCGCGGACGAGTCCGGCGCCTGGGAGAGCTACTGGATGCGCCTGGACGCTGGTGCGCGTTCTCCACTTCATTTGCACCATGCCACTGAGCTCCTATATGTCGCAGATGGCGTGTTCAGCGATTCTGATGGCGTTGATTACCGGACGGGCGACGTAGCATTGTATGCGACCGGTTCTCGCCACGCCTCCTTTTCGGAGAAGGGGTGCTTGGTGCTTGTCGTCACCAGAAAAAGCTCAGAGATCGATGAGTGAGAGCGCCACACCCACGTGTTTTGTCTCGTCGAGTTTATATGCTCGATGCGACCAGCGCACGTTCCATCTTGAGGCTTCCGCTGTTGCGCGTGCGTCCTTGCTCTCGGTGCGGTGACGTGTATTGCTCTACTGGTCGCACGTTAGCGCGATGTGTGCTTTTCCCCGTAGGGTCAACCGGTGCCTGCAACTGCCATCTGCCGGCACGGGCATCCTACGATGCGGCAAGGAGCCTAAGGCCTTTCGCTAAGCGTTATTAGCGATATAGCTACGTTTTTCGCCCAAACACGCAGCCTGGAAAACGCGTCACACCGACCGTCACGCGCCCCGGTGCCGTTGCCTATACTGGGGAGATGACGAACGCTTCCACGCCACCGTCTTTTCCTGGCCCCGCCTCACTCTCCGCACTGCGCGCGTGGTACGACGGTGCCGGCGCGCGTGACACAATCGGGCGATATTGCCCGCAGGCGCTTGAAGACGGTCATTCTGCGCGCGGCGTAATCGGTCACATATGTCGGCAGGTGGTCGGATTCGCCCTCAGCCGTCATCGCGCGGATCTGGCCCAGCCATTTCAGTGCGCGGCCAGCGAGCGCACCCGTTACCGCGCCGCGGCTAGCCACGCGCTCGACGTCCTGCCATTAGTTCCGATCCCGCAACCGCTGTGAGCGATGTGGTCGACACCTGGCTGCCGCCACGGATCATCCCCACATTGCATCGACACGGCATCAAGACGTTGGCCGACCTTACTGTACGGGTTCCGCGCCGTCGGAGGTGGTGGCTCGCGATCCCCGGTCTCGGTGAACGCAGCGCCCGCCGGATCGAAGCCTTCTTTGGCGCCCATCCCGCGCTCACTGAGCGGGCCCGTGCCTTGATCGTCATGGAATCAACCTCCCCCTTCACACCCTGGGAATACATCCGTGTTCCGCATGACGTGGACGGTTCATCCGGCCTCTTCCGCGCGCCGCGGCACCTGTGCGCCCTCGAGGCCGGTAACGACTGGCAGGCAATCAACGCCTGGCTTGAACGCCAAGAAGCGGCCGAAACCCGGCGCGCCTATCGCCGGGAAGCGGAACGGTTACTGCTGTGGGCGATTGTTGAGCGCGGCAAGGCGCTTTCTTCGCTGGCAAGCGAGGATGCGACGGCGTATCGCGCCTTTCTGCGTCATCCGGCACCGCGAGCCCGCTGGGTCGGACCAGCGCGGCCGCGATCATCCCCCGAGTAGCGGCCGTTCACGGGCTCGATGTCGCCGGAGTCTATCGCCTATGGACTGTCCGTGGTTTGCGCCATGTTCCGGTGGCTGATCGCGCAGCGCTACGTGCTGGCGAATCCGTTCGCCGGGTTAAAGGTACGCGGGGCGCAGCGTGCTGGCGAACTGGATGTCTCGCGCGCCTTCACGGCCAGCGAATGGGAACTGCTTCGTACGATCGCCGATGCCCTCGAGTGGTCACACGGCTGGGCGGCGCCCGCGGCCCAGCGCCTGCGCTTTCTGCTCGACTTCGGTTACGCAACGGGCCTGCGCGCGGCCGAACTGGTCGAGGTCAAGCTCGGCGACATTCGGAGTGGCGCAAACGGTGAGCGGTGGCTGCATCTCACCGGCAAGGGCGCGAAAGCCGGCAAGGTCGTGCTGCCACCCCTCGCGCGCTTCGCACTCGACCAGTACCTGATGCAACGCGGATTGCCGGTGAGCCCCAACCGGTGGGCGCCGGACATGCCGCTGTTCGGCCATCTCGACACCCCTGGCCCCATCACCACTCCGCGCCTGCGGGAAATACTGCGCAGGTTCTTCCATACCGCGGCCGATGCCATCGAGGCCGACGACCCGATATTCGCCCGGAAACTGCGTCTCGCGACGCCGCACTGGATGCGCCACACCCACGCAACCCATGCGCTCGCCAATGGCGCCACGCTGACCACCGTGCGCGACAATCTGCGACACGCATCGATCACCACCACCTCAATCTACCTCGATCACGATGAAGTTCAGCGTACGCGGCAGATTGAGCGGATCTTCGTGCGGCGACGTTCGGCATGAACGCATCTGCTCTGCTGCCGTGCCGGTCGTCGCGTGTCCAGGAAATGCTTATCCAAGGCACCGCTGGAAATACTGCCGTGTAAACGCCTTGCGATGTTCCGCTGTCATCCATGGATTCCGGCCTGGCGTCCACCCCTGTCCGTCCGTATTTATCTGCCCAAGCGACACCCGGCGCTGTTTCACCTGCAGCAACAGCCACGCGGCAAGCGTTGGGTAGCGTTCCAGAAGCTGGGAAAACGCACCTACTGTGCCGCGACTACCACGTTCGCCACGCACCACCACAGCACGCAACCTGACGTAGTCGGAGATCCTTGCGTACCTGACTAGGGCACGAAAGCCGAAGGGTCTGCCGTCCGGATGGGGAGAAAGGGCCCGTCGGAGGAGGCGATAGAGCTGGCGTCGGTCGACTCCCGTCGATTGCTCGAGCTGTACGAGCGAGTCGCCTCGGGCGTAACCCAGAACCGCCTGCATCCGCGATTCAAAAATGCGCCGGGTATCATCATCGAACTCCGTGTAAGCGACGGTCGGCCAGGTCGTGATGTCGATCACCTGCAATTCGGGTTTGCCGCAATTCATGGATGTGCCCCTTCGACCAGAAAGGTCGTGAGCAACGACAGCGGCTGCGTGCGCAGATCCGGCGCGATGCTTTGCCGGCGTGCAGCAGGCCAAATAGCGCGGCACGCATCAGTACGGGATCGCCAGTCGCAAACTCCCGCTCCACCTCAAGCAGTTTGTGCGGGTAAGCCAGAAAGCGCTCGATCGCGCGGGACAATGCCGCGGAAATGAGATCCCGGTTCGCAACGATGTACGGCAACATACGCTGCCAGTTTTCGATCCATGCCTGCGCTGCAGCGATCTCTGCTGACGCAACAGTCCGGATTGGCAGGGCAGCGGCGTCGAGATCGTGACGCGATCCGGCGGGTGCATTTTCCGCACTTACATCACTAAGGATGACTAACTCTTGTCGATCATAAAAACGAACCCAGAAATCTGCGAGCCGTCTCTCGTCCTCAACGACAACGTAGCCTGGGCGCTCGCAGAAGGTGATCACCGCAGGGTCTGCCTCGAGCAGAATCCACTGATCCAGCTACGCACGCCGGAAAAAGATCATTCGTCGCGAAAGCTTCGCACTGAATGCCTCGAGGCGGCGAGCGCCGCGAGGCCGGGCCAGCGCGACAGGCTCCGAGATTTTAAGGAAATTTTCCATAAGATCAGAACCTTACGGACGGGATTCGAAGTCTAGGAGGTGAAGTGACGAATTTAATGCGGACTTATGCGAATTGACGCTTTTATTGCGATTCGAAGGTAAATAAAAGTGTCACCGTGACGCCGCTTTGCCGCGCGCCATCGCACTGGTGGCAGTGACAAATTTATTGCGGTCTACGACTCCGGCAAACAGGAAATAGAGACGCCGCTCCCAAAACCATGACAAGCCCGGATTCAACGACGCACTGCGTGGTTTGCAAATTTCCACACTTGATAGTTATCCTGATCAATACGACCAAGACAGAATCACTTCGTCAGCCCGACGACGACCCACCTTGCATCCCGATTCCTGCGATTGAACATCGTGCAAATTATCTGAACAGACGGTCCAGCCGCCTCTCGTTCCCTAAGATGAAAGTTCGATTGGCGCCGGCGTTTCACATGAACAGGATGCACGCCTCCGCTACGGTTTTTACGATTAGTTTTCAGGCGAGGCTACCCATGACGAATCGCGCCGTCATCCAGGACCAGGATCTAGTCCGTTCAGCGTTTTCCGGGTGGAGCGCAGTACATGAAGCGATGACCGCTCCAAACGTATTCAGGGTCGCGGTCGATATCGCATTCGACTGGCTGAGCATCACAGGTGCAGTGCTTCTTCTCCATCGTTTCGGGTGGTATTTTTCTCCTGTAGTCATCACATGGATCGGCAACCGGCAGCGGGCTCTGGGCAATCTGCTTCACGATGCCGCTCACCGTAACCTCGCGACCTCGCGTCAACTCAACGACATATTAGCGAAACTCTTTATTGCGCCCCCGCTCTTCAACAGTCTCGCCACCTATCGTGAATCGCATGCACGCCATCACGCGTGGCTCGGTGACCCACGCGCCGATCCCGACTACATTGATGTTCCTCCTGCATCCGACGATGCCTGGTGGCAGCCGTATCTCCTCGTCCTGGCAACACCGCGCACATGGACAGCCTCGATCTTCGGGCACCTTCATTCCCGGCAGGTAACGTTCTTGCGGAAGGCAGGTATCGTGGCCTGGTGGATCGTCGTCCTGGGCGTCGTGACGCTTTGCTTCGGAACCCACGTCACTGCCATATTTATCTACCTGTGGATACTGGCAAGAGCCACCGTATTCCATGCGATTACCACCTTCAGGGAGTTCTGCGACCACTATGGTCGGCAGCCTGGCGGAGTGTTCAACTATACGCGAGACGTTTCCTCGCATGCCATATGGCGATGGGTCATTCATCCACACAACAATGGCTACCACCTCACACATCATCTGATGCCGTCGGTTCCCTATCATCGTCTGCCCGAGACGCAGAGGAGGCTGCTCGATCTGCCGTGTTTCTCCCGCGCAGCGAGGGTATGCCATTCATACTTCTTCGGCCCCGATGCGGTTGTGCGGGAATGGGAACTGAGCTCGGAAGGACAGATATGATCGACCATAGGCCAGGTGCCATTCGTGTCGCCGCGCTCCTCGTATCGGCGAGTTGCGGAATTGCTTTCATGCTAGGCTCAGGTGAAATGGCTGTTCATGACGGCATGGCCGGTAGCCTCTACGCAATCGTCACCGCATTTGGCATGTTCGCGCTCGGGCTCATCGCGCGAAAACTCTGGCGCGCAGGCAAGCCGATATGGGAAATCCTTGGAAACCAGTACGGCATCGTGGTCCGGAAGGCCGTTGCCCTCCTCTCGCTCGTGTGGATGACCGGTGTGCTAGCGGCGCAGATCCACGGCAGTATCGCCGTGCTTTCGATCGCAGGACTCACCATCTACCAGTCAGTGCTGGTTACCGCTGTTGCCTTACTGGCATTCGCGTCCATTGACCTTGGTGTAGCGGCCCTGATCTTCACGGTGTGCCTGCTCGCCAGCAATCTGGCGTTAGTGCATGCTCTCGTCATATCGGGTGGACTACCGGTCTACCTTCATGCGTGGCCATTGTTCATCCGCGAAGTGCGGTCTGCCCCGCCCGCCGAAACACTCGCGACCGTAATCGCCATTGGATTCCTGGTCATCACAGGATCCGATTATCAGCAGTTCGTTATCGCGGCGCGTCGACCGGCGGATGCCTGGTTTGGCTGCGTCCTTGCAGGCTTCTTTCTCATCGCCGCTGGATTCCTGCCCGCCGCTACCGTGGTTGCGGCACTGCATAGTGGAAAACTGTCTGGTCTCACTGACTACGCCAGTGCGATCCCCTGGATCATGCTTCACAGCAGCGCACGGGCGGGTCCGTTTGCTCTTGGCGTTATCGTGCTGGCTGCACTCGGATCGGGAACCGCGGTGACGCGTGCGATGACCAGTGCATTGATGGATTTACACCCCTTCGTCAGCCGCCACCCATTCACCTGGCGACTACTGATCGTAGCAACCTGCTCCGCCATCGCAATAGACGGCCAGTCCATCGTCTCAACCATCATCTCGCTGAACGCAGTCTACATCTCGGCCGTCGGGATATTGTTCGTCCTAGATCAGACCGGACACCGGATGGCGCCGCGCTGTGCGGCCTCGATGATAATCTCCGGTACCGTGTTTTCCCTGTTCGTCTCGGCGTCGGGCTGGGTGCATATTGCCAACTTGTCAGACTGGATGCCTCTGGCGGCAGGACTTTTCGCATCTGTCTGTCCTTTTCTGGCGTGGCATCTTGCCTCGAACCAGCGCGGCATCCGATCATAGCCGCGCTCAGCTGCTACTGACTTCCTGGACAAGACTTCGGTGTGCGTGATCCATGATCAATGTACTGATCTTCGCCAGTGGCTCGGGCTCCGATTCCCAGTGATGCCAGTAGAGATCAAGCAGGACACTGTTCGCCGGAGCAAGATCCACGAGCACTCCGGATGCCAGCAAAGATCCGATCTGCATCTCGGGCACAAGTCCGTATCCCAGCCCATTCAGGACCGCATTCAGCAATGCGGTTGACGACGGAAAATAGTGCTTCCGGTACCGCCCGACATCCACTCCAAAGAATGTAGAAAGAAATGTGTCGTGAATTGCATCCTTGCGGTTGAACAGAATAGCTGGAACATCCAGAATGGCCGGCAGCGCCATGCCCCTAGGTAGGTATGTCCCGACAAATTCGGGCGTAGCGACACAGCGATAGCGCATTCCACCGACCAGGTCAGCCCTGAAACCAACAAGCGGCTCCGGCTGTGTCGAGATGCATCCCTTGACATCACCACGCGCTAGGGCAGAGAGCGTGTGGTCCTGGTCGTCGGCAATAATCTCCAGCCCGATATGCTGCATGGCAAGCTGCCACGAAACAGGCTCAAACCATGTCGCAAGCGAATCAGCGTTGACCGCAATAGCAACGTTCACGGGAGGAAATTCGCCCGGCCTGATGACTTCAAGTGTTTCGTCCTCCAGCAGACGCATCGCCATAATGTATCGGAGTATCGATTCACCGGCGCGTGTGGGCACAATGGTCGGCTCACGCATTAGCAACACCGCGCCGACCGACGCTTCCAGGCTCTTGATTCGTTGAGACACCGCTCCAGGAGAAATATTGAGTGCTGCCGCTGCCTTTCTGAAATGCTGGAATTCCAGAACTGTGGCAAATGTCTCTAATTGCTGCCGGTCCAACATATCACAGGCTCCCACATTCACCTCGGATTCCCCGGACCCTTGCTGAATTAGTTCAAGGGATAGACAAATAAGAAAATTTATGCGGGGAAGCCAATGCAATCAGACTGCCAATTTGATCGGTAGTGGCGTCCAGCAGCGTAATTTATCCATTTCATCGTTTCGCCACGACTCCGGGAATCCAATACGCATACAAGATCAGGTTCAGAGTGTTGAGACGCCACCACCAATCGCGTACTCACACGCCTAGCCGACCGAACGCTTCTTAGTCACAGAACGATCCTCGCGAACAACATCAACCAGCTTTTCTTTAACCTCCTCGACCCTAGCGTCTTTTACGTGTCCGTACCCTCTAATCTGCTCGGGCCAACTTGCCATCGCAACAGCATCTTCCAAGCTTGATTCGTTAAGTGTTTTTAGCAAGCCTTCGACAGAATTTTGATAGTCGATAACAAGCTGACGTTCTATTTTTCGTTCATCTGTGTAGCCGAACACATCAAATACAGTTCCCCTCAAAAACTTCAGGCGAGCCAGCAAATGAAATGCGTACCACATCCATGAGCCGTATTCGCGTTTGATCAAGCGCCCGTTCTTGTCCTTTTTTGCAAGTAAAGGCGGAGCCAGATTAAAACGCAAGGACAGATTGCCCTCAAATTGGTCCTTCAATCGCGCCATAAAGCGACCGTCCGTGTATAGACGCGCCACTTCATACTCATCCTTATAGGCCATTAGTTTGAAGTAGTTTTTGACGACGGCACTTGTCAACCTCGTATTCTTCCCAATTCGTTGTTCAGCCGCCCTCACACGCTCAACGAGCTCACGGTACTTGCTCGCATACGCTGCGTTCTGATATGCCGTCAATTCCCTGACGCGCTCTTCGATTTGTTGATCGATAGACACAGGGAAATTCACCTGCACAACCTTGGGCGGAAAAGCGATCGACTTCACGCGATTCAAATCAACCGCCGCATGCCTGCCCCACATGAAACTCTTTTTGTTCGACTCGACAGCAACGCCGTTCAATTCGATCGCACGAGTGATGGCGGCATCGCTGACTGGCAGGCAACCACACTGATATGCATATCCCAGCATAAACAGATTTGTCGCGATTGAGTCACCGAGAAGTGCGGTCGCGATTGCAGTGGCATCCAGGAAGTGTGCACGCTCGCCAACCGCATCGCGAATGACCTGTGCCACTTCCTCGTCGGGGAATTGCCAGTCCGGTTGATTCGCGAACGGTCCAATCGGCTGCTGATGCTCATTGATGATCGCCGTCGTTCTGCCTTGGCGCATCTTCGAAACTGCATCATGCGCGCCGGCCGTAAGGAAATCACAGCCGAGGATCAAATCGGCCTCACCTGATGGAATGCGAGCAGCGTGAATGATCCCGGGCACCTTCGAGAAGCGCACGTGCGACGTGACAGAGCCATTCTTCTGCGACATGCCTGTCATATCCAGGATTGAGACGCCTTTACCCTCCAGATGGGCGGCCATGCCTAAGAGTGCCCCAATGGTGATAACCCCCGTACCACCAATTCCGTTAATCAGGACGTTGTACGGTTGTGGGCATGACGGTAGCTGTACCGGAGGTAGCGGCTGAGAATCCAGATTAGCACCCATCGCCGTCGACGAGACTTTGCTCTTGAGCTTTGCCCCCTTCACGGTTACGAAACTCGGGCAGAAGCCATTCACACACGAGAAGTCCTTGTTGCAAGATGACTGGTCAATGACCCGCTTACGTCCATTGGAAGTCTCCAGCGGCATGACGGATGTACAGTTCGACTGCACGCCGCAGTCCCCACAACCTTCGCAAACGGCGTCGTTGATGAACAACCGCTTGTCCGGGTCGGGAAACGTCTTCTTTTTACGCCGACGACGTTTTTCCGCCGCGCATGTCTGATCGTAGATCAGAACTGTTGCACCTTCGGTATCTCGAAGCTCGCGTTGAATTTGATCGAGATCTTTGCGGTCATTGAACGTTGTTATATCGGGAAACCCCATCTTCGACGTATAACGGTCCATGTCTTCTGTTACTACCGCGATCCGCTTCACGCCCTCTGCAGCAAGTTGGCGAGCGATTCGATCAACCGAAATGGTGCCATCAACTGGTTGACCACCAGTCATTGCGACAGCATCGTTGTATAAGACCTTGTATGTGATGTTCACCTTTGCAGCGACCGCTGCGCGAATGGCAAGCGATCCAGAGTGGAAATAGGTGCCGTCTCCGAGATTAGCGAACACGTGCGGCAACTTTGAAAAAGGAGCCTGTCCAATCCACGGCGCACCTTCCCCACCCATATGGGTAGTCGTTCTGTTGTGTTCAGGGTAGATCGCCGTCGCCATAACGTGACAACCGATACCGGCGAGCGCAACGCTACCGTCAGGAACCTTCGTCGAGGAATTATGCGGGCAACCGGAACAAAAATAAGCCGGACGAGGAGGAGCGTTATATGCTCGTGCGAGTGCCTCCTCCTTCTCCTCAAGGAAGCTCAATCGCTCCTCAATTGCTCTGCTCGAATGGAATCTAACAATTCTGCTTGCGATGACTTGTGCGATCTGCGCAACAGAAAAGTCTGCTTTTGAAGTGAGCAGCCATTCGCCGCGCGGCGCAACCCATTCGCCCTTCTCATCGAACTTCCCAATCACTCGCGGCCGGACATCATGATGCCAGTTGTAAAGCTGCTCTTTGAGTTGGTACTCGACAATCTGGCGTTTTTCTTCGACAACAAGGATTTCTTCAAGCCCGCCCGCAAATTCCCGTACGCCATCCGGTTCGAGAGGCCAAGGCATCGCAACCTTAAAGAGACGTATACCGATATCCTGCGCGTCCTTTTCAGTGATACCGAGTTCCTCGAGTGCCTCGAGCACGTCAAGATAGGACTTCCCAGACGCAATAATGCCGAGCTTGGCATTCGGTGAATTTATCGTGACGTGATTGAGCCTGTTGGCGCGAGAGTACGCCAACGCAGCATAGATTTTATAGTCCTGCATCAACGCCTCTTGCTTTCGTGCCTGAATGCCAAGCGGATCGAAAGACAAACGCGCATTCAGCCCACCTTCCGGCGTGTAAAAGTCCGCAGGGATGATGGTCTTTATAGAAAACGGATCGGCATCAACCGAAGCCGTAGCCTCAACAGTGTCGGCCAAGGCCTTGAAACCTACGGCGCACCCAGAGAATCTGGACATGGCCCAGCCATGCAGGCCAAGCGATAGGTATTCGTCGACACTGCTCGGATACAACACCGGAATCATAGCAGCAGCAAAAGCGTGCTCAGACTGGTGAGGCAAGGTAGACGAGTAGGCGCCATGGTCGTCAGCAGCGACGAGCAAAACACCACCAAACCGAGACGTTCCGGCGTGGTTCATATGTTTGAATACGTCACCGCAGCGATCAACGCCAGGCCCCTTTCCGTACCACATGGCGAACACGCCATCGTAGGCCGAAGGACCGACTAGGTTCACCTGTTGGCTTCCCCATACTGCAGTAGCTGCAAGATCCTCGTTGACACCAGGTTGGAACTTGACATCTCTTGCGGAGAGGTGCTTCTTTGCTTTCCACAGTGCTTCGTCGAATCCACCGAGTGGCGACCCGCGATATCCAGAAATAAAGCCCGCGGTCTTTATGCCCTCAGCTTCATCTCGCAGCTTTTGAATTAGCGGGAGGCGTACTAAAGCCTGAACCCCCGAAAGGAATACGCGCCCTGAGAACCTGGTGTATTTGTCATCCAGCGTGACCTCAGTGTTCAAGACCACTGCGTTTGAGTTCTCGACATCCTGGGTCGCCGCCTGCATTTCTTTCATTCTCGTCTCCATGAACCTTGTAGGTTTGAATGCGCTCGTCCTTCGGATGCCGGTATGGCCTCGAAGGAAAAATTGACGCGTGGCCGTGGATTTCGGCCTTCTCGCGACTGGATAAGCCGCAGAGCACGGAGAGAGTCTAACTGTTGATACGACAACGGAGGAAATACGTCATTGCGATATTTCCATATCGAAAATCTATGGCTCCCCCGTGTTTTCCCCGAACCAAATAAATTGAAAGAATTTTGAAATAGTAGTGAAACCTACCGGAGAAACTAGTTCTTCGTCATCGAAGCACCCAGTGGTTTGGCACAGACCCGAGCGCCCAGCCAGTGACCTTCCTCACCCAAATGACGAATCAAAGTGCAGACAAGCTCACAGATTGCCTTAGCTGAATCGGTAAGCGGAATGGTTTTCGACGAACAAAGCGTCATCGTGCGGAAAAGTCGAGTATCTGCAACCGGAACAGCGCATAAGGAGCCGTCGTAGAGTTCAGAAAAAAATGGTGCCGGAGGAACCAGCGTAGCACCAATATCTGCAAGCAATGCCGACTTTAAGATGGTTACGGAGTTTATCTCGACCACTTGTGTCAGCGACTTACCTGCCGCGCGCGCCTCCGCCTCCAGTAACTGCCGAACTCCGTGCTGGATTCCTGGCAGGATTAACTTATTCTCCAGTGCCACTTCGAAGTCAATCGCTTCGCCTACTGCACGGTACATTGACGATGGTGCGAAGATATACATTATTTCTTCTTCAAGTAACTTCGATGCGACGAAATCATTTAGCTGGCCGTCGTCGAAGAGTATCGCCAGATTGAGCTGACCGGATTTTAATGGCTCGACAAGATTGCCAGTCAACGCTTCTGTGAGCTGTAATGTGATGTCGGGAAACGCCGCGTGTACCGCCTTCAGCAGCGGCAACGCCAAGGGCGCGGAAACACTATGGGGAATCCCGAGCGCTACCGTACCTGAGAGAGTGCCCAACTGGCCCACGCTCGACTTGGCATCAAGCACCTGCTTCAAGATTGCCTGTGCGTGCGAATAAAATTTTTTCCCAGCATCAGTGGGAAGTACACCCTGTCGAGTCCTATGAAGCAACGACGCACCAAGCTCCTGCTCCAGAAGCTGAATCTGGTGACTAAGCGCGGGTTGGGCGACATGCAATGTCACTGCTGCTCGAGAGATCGATCCGTGATCGACTGTCGCAACAAAATACCTAAGCTGGCGAAGTTCCATATTTTGTACGGTCTATACACCGATAGATTCCACCGCGAAGAAGCAGTAGACGGTTATAGGTTAATTCTTAGGTAGTCTCGGATAAGTACCAGATCGACTGGATTCGCGAAATTAGCACATCGGGCAGTTGAATAAGGTCACTCACACTCCGAGTCATATGATACCGTGTACAAGTTCCCTTCTGTACCCAAGAGATACCCGATGATCAGCTGTCTCCAACCAGTTCATCGTGAGAAAAATAACGCTTCTATGGCAAATCCGCTCATTGAGATTTATTGCAAATCCGCTCATTAGCATCGAACGACTCGGGCATCCCATTTCTCTAAGCAAGCCGCTACACTCAACGATAAGACACGCCGAACAGGCTCTCATAATTATCGGAGTACGGCCAGCGAGAACAAAAAGGAAAAGAATTGACACGCACCATTACTTTGCGACATCTTACGTGTGAAGATCTCTATCTAACATCAATTCCCTCAAGTGTTCGTATCCACCTGCGACACAAGCGGTTGGCCTCGACTGCGGCAGGAGATTCTGTGGTGCTGTTCGTGCATGGTGCGACATTTTCAGGGCTATCCGCTTTTGACACACCACTCATAGGCGGCTCATGGCTAGAATTCGCCGCCATGCAAGGATGTGATGCATACGCCATCGACATCCGTGGATATGGGCTTTCGTCAAGACCGGAAAGGGGCAAGGGATGTCCTTGGCACGAAAAACCCTATGCGCGTACCGACGAAGCGATTCTGGACCTGAGCGCTGCGGTGGACTACATCCTGGCTCAAACTGGTGTCCGACGGGTGAACCTGGTTGGTTGGTCTTGGGGGACCGCGATCTGCGGAGGCTACGCGGCGGTCAACAAGTCAAAAGTTGATCGGCTTGTCATGTTCGCGCCCATATGGACGATCAAATATCCTCATCCGCTAGCGACCTGGTGGATGCCGGCGCTCGGCCCGCTGTATGCATCAACACTTACATCATTTCGTGAGGTTACCTTTGAAACAGCACGTCAGCGCTGGTTTCGCGGGTTGGATTCCGCAACTGCTGCATCTATGTGCTCTGAAGCAGAACTGAAGGCTTGGTGGAGTCATACCACTGCCACTGAACCGAACCCCGAAAGCAAGTTACTGCCCGTGCTGCGGGCACCGAACGGAGTACTAGCTGACATTGCCGAATCTTGGGGAACAGGAAATCCCACATACAATCCAGAAGAAATCGAAGCGCCAACGCTTCTTATACTGGGTGAGTGGGATGTGGATACACCTCTTTATATGGCTCAAGAGCTATTCTCCCGTTTGATCTCAGTCCCCTACAAGCGGCTGGAAGTTCTTCAACGAGGCACGCACGCTATGTCTCTTGAATGCAATCGTTTCCATCTTTACCGGCGCATCCAGCAATTTCTAACGCAAAACGACTGAGCCATGAGTTGATTTGTATCACCCTGTCGGTCAATTGAGCAAACTGAAATGCCAATAGGATCCAGCCCCTACTCTCTGCCACGACCAGTAAAGACCACGCGCCTCTTCTCGTTCCAGGGCGCTCAGCCATATTCCATTATCTTCCGAACACTGGAATCCTCGCACAGCGTAGCGATCAACTCACGGCTCCGCGGCAATCGCAGACGCGTTGACGGGATCCATACATTCTTGCCATACGCCATATGGCAAAAGCGCTCTTTCAAAATGAGCGCAGCGAGCATCCAAAGTTCCGGCACGCATCGATACACTAGGGAAGAATGACACTACCTGTATTTATTTTTTCGGGTTCTACGTAGTCGACATCGAGCTATGCAATGGCCTTGTCTCCACACAGAGACGCTCTGACGTTGTCATTCACGTCGAGCCGATTAATCCTCGTATGGAAAAATCTTACTTAATCGAATCGTTGCCACCAGACGATTACTAGAGGTAGTGGTAACTAATTATAGGCAATCACGCCGTTGCACCGCCCGGCGAAATAATGGCAGCGCTAACCATCTTGAGCTCAAGCGAAGGTCATAGCCGATGACAAGGCTATCACAGCCGCCGGGAGCAGAATAAAGGAAGATCCATGCCATCGGTCAACAAACGCACTGAATCTGCTGAACAGACACCCCAGGCGGCTGCCCCAACGCCTGAAAAGCCCCCAACGGCCGAATTACAAGGTACGAACCTGTATTCGGATCTGATGGGTAGCGACCCTACCGCAGATGCATTGCTTTTCATGCAGACTTGTGCAAAGGCTGACGCAACCCAGTTGGCGAAAATACATGGCGATCTACTTGCGAAGCACTGGAAACTCTTGACTGACCTATGGACGCCTGGTCTCAACGCTCCGGTTATTCAATCCGAAAACGGTGATCGACGTTTCTCCGGCTCAGAGTGGCAGGACTATCCGCTTTTTGACTACCTCAAGCGAGCCTATCTTCTTACATCCCAATCGTTGCTGGACTCGGTACTTTCCTCAAAAGTTGACGAAGAAACCAAACGTCAAGTCGAGTTCTTCACACGCCATTACATTGATGCAATGTCGCCAGCAAACTTCGCGTTTAGCAATCCAGAGGTTCTCAAACTTGCCTTGGAAACGAAAGGTCAGAGTCTCGTGCAAGGGTTTATAAATCTGTATGAAGACTGGGCCAAAGGCTACATCTCTCTTTCAGATGAGGCGTCATTCGAGGTAGGAAGAAACCTTGCCAACACACCGGGCGCTGTCGTCTATGAAAATGAGTTGATTCAGTTGATTCAGTACTCCCCCACCACAGATAACGTATATGCCATTCCGTTAGTGATAATTCCATCCGTAGTCAACAAATTTTATATTCTGGACTTATCACCGGAAGGTTCCTTTGTTCGATATTATGTGTCCCGTGGCTACACCGTGTTTATCGTCTCATGGCGCAGCACTATTCCTGCTCTACAAAACCTTACCTGGGATGATTATGTCGAGAAGGGTGTCATTACGGCCATTGATGTTGCACGAGAAATCACTGGCCAGCAAAAGGTCAATACGGTAGGTTACTGCGTGGGTGGCACGCTTCTAGCTTGCGCGTTATCTGCACTGGCTTCCAAAGGAGAATCACCGGCAAGCAGCATGACGCAGCTCATCGCGATGCTGGACTACTCTGATCCAGGGGAAATTGGCGTCTATCTGGGTCGCTTCATTTCCGAGCTCCGACTAAAAACCCTGGCTCACGGTGGAATTGTTTCTGGAAAAGAGCTTTCGCGCGTTTTTGCGAGTTTACGAGCAAATGATCTTATATGGTCATTCGTAATCAGCAATTATCTGAAGGGCAAGACGCCAAATGCATTCGATCTCTTCTACTGGAACAGCGATGATAGCAATTTGCCGGGACCGATGTTTGCCTCTTATCTTCGAGACTTCTATTCCGACAACAAACTCATCCAGCCACACGCCCTAACTGTCTGTGGAGAGGCTATCGATCTCAACAACATACAGTTGCCAATCTATATTTTCAATGCCAGTGAAGACCATTTGGTGCCGTGGAAATCTGGCTATGAGGGCATCAAACATCTTTCCGAGAATGTTCAGTTCGTACTCGGAGCAGGCGGCCATATTACTGGGCCTATCAATCCTGTTTCGAAGAATAAACGAAGCTACTGGATCGATGGCAATCTGGAAGGAAGCGCTGATGATTGGTTCGCCAGTGCTCGCTCACTGCAGGGAAGCTGGTGGCCACATCATGCAATGTGGCTGGAGAAATACTCCGGGAAGCAGATAAAGGCGCCAAATAAATTAGGTAGCGATAAGCGCCCAGTTATTGAGCCGGCACCTGGGCGCTATGCAAAAGAAAAAATCTGACTGCATCTGAGCTGAAGCCCCCCGATCTAAGAGTGTGCTGTCCGAACCCAGGACTTTGGAGTCACCTGCAGAGGATCGTCGACAGTCACTCATGCATGCGCTGGTAGCAGATCCCCGAAACAGCCCTTTGTTCAGGTTTACTACTATTAGCGGGGATCGATCAGGCAATCTACCGCCGCAATGCCGTTACCGTTCGACAACATTTGGATTCTATCTGACGATTGGAGCCTGTCATGGCAGCATTACCGAATTCATCATTCGAGGCGACCCGCCAAGAAGCAGCGAGAATTGCGAACGCGGACGACGCGCAGCTCTGGCGATGGTTCTGTGAACTGTTCGAAGAGGGACGGCTGCGTTGGTGCAAAGCTGCAGCGGGCTGGTTGGTAAGCGTAGACCACAGGCACTTATCGACAGAAGAAACCTTTTACGACGCTGTTCGATTAGCAAAAGCTCGTTTCGATTCAGGTGTCCGCCGAACGCCAGCGACAAGCTCGAACAAGTGATGATTCTTCGTCGCCCCTACTCATGCACACATGAGGTTCCCGTCCAGAGTCCATAGGTTACTGATGGCCAATACTGGGTATTTTTTTAACACTGCATTTTTATCCGACGCGCCCGAATCCGACTAAAGCTGAGTCGAACTAGACGCAAAGATTTAAACACACCGGATGGAGTTCTCCATGTCCTACAACCGTCGTTCGAAAAACATCACGCAAGGTGTAGCGCGCTCGCCGAATCGCTCGATGTACTACGCGCTCGGCTACCAGAAAGAGGACTTCGACAAGCCGATGATCGGCGTCGCCAACGGCCACT